>VGLX01000187.1 GCA_016866645.1 Candidatus Woesearchaeota archaeon
TTGAAAAGATAAAAGACTTGATACCTCAAGGTGCGCTTGATAAGCTGACGAGGCTTGTGCTTACAAACGCGGTCTACTTTAAAGGCAATTGGCTTAGGCAGTTCGACAAGGAGAAGACTTACGAGGCTGAATTCAGATCTCCCGGGGGAAACGTAAAAGCGATGATGATGAAGTCAGAAGGTGAAGAGTCGAAGTATAACTACGCAGAGAATGATGTCATGCAGGCGTTGGAGCTTCCTTACTCGGGAAAAGAGCTGTCCATGCTTGTGCTCTTACCTAAAGAGGGGAAGCTTAGCGACCTAGAAACAGCAGTGCGCGCAGGAATTATACCCTCGGTCAGGGGAAGCCTTACTGAGCAAGAGGTTCATGTGCATATGCCGCGGTTCAAGTTCGAGACAAAGTATTTCATGGCTGAGACGCTGAAAAAGATGGGCATGCCTACAGCATTTTCAGAGTCTGCTGATTTTACCGGCATGACAAAGAAGAGAGAGTTATGCATAAGTAAAGTAATACATCAAGCTTTTGTTGACGTGAACGAGGAGGGGACAGAGGCAGCAGGGGCGACAGCAGTAATAGTAAGGGAGCTGACCTGCTTTAAGCCAGCAGCTTATAAGGTTTTCAAGGCAGACCATCCGTTCCTGTTTTTGATACAGCAACAGGGCACAGGGAACATACTTTTCATGGGGAGGGTTAGCAACCCTTCTTAGTTATTTTTCTTTATTAGTTTAGTATCCGCAACCTTAATATACAAACAAACCTTTTTTAATGGTTGATGAAAAAACAGATGCTTGTAGGCATTACCGGCTGGAAGGATGAGCACTGGAAGTCTAAGCTTGCTGAAATAAACAGGTACAAGATTAAGAAGATAGGCCTTTTCTTGGAGATGTTCACGCCTGAAAAGAGGAAGAAGGTATACAGGGCTTTGTTAGACTCGGAAGTCAAAGAGATACCGCTAGTACATTTGAGGAACGAGATGAGCCTGGAAGAGATAAGATTCTTGATGAAAAACTTCAAGACAAAATATTTCACGATACATGAAAGCACCTTCAGGGTGATAAAGAAGTGGGATAAGGTCAGAAGAATGCTATACTTAGAGATGAACGCTGACAACAAAATCCCTAAAGGCGACAAAGTCCAAGGCATAGGCGGGTTCTGTGTCGACCTGTCACATTACATGATGGAGAAGACGCTAGACTCAAAAGAATACGGGTACATAGAAACAAAGAAAACTATTCTAAAGTATTTCAAATGCAACCACGTCAACGGGTATTCTTACGCTAATAACCGGGATGTTCATACAGTAAAAAACCTGAAAGAGTTCGAATACCTGAAGAAGATTCCGAAATACTTGTTCGGCGACGTGATAGCGATAGAGACGTTCAACAGCATAAAAGACCAGCTAATATACAAGAAGCATTTGGTAAAACTGTTGGAAGAAGAGTTTGGATTAGTATACGCGTAAGGAAAAATTTCTTTTATATCAGTATCTCATCTTAAGGCTGCCTGGAAGTATCTCGAACAAGAAATTAGTGCCTTTCTTATACACGTCACCGCCTATTTCGAGGTATTCTTCTTTGCTGGTTAACACCTCTACTCTTTGGCAAGCCAAGTATCTTCCTGTTCGGTTTTTTCCGAAGAATGATGTTGCCATGCCGTATAGCAGTTCAAACCATCCTGAGTTCACTCCCAGGAAATGTATGAAACCGTCATCTAGTTTCGCCTTAGGGACAACGTTCAGGCCGTAACCCGTGCAGCATATCTTGGTTAGCACGAAGCTCCAAGCTTGGTTAAACAAGAGTATCTCATTATCGGCTACTACGGTGGCGTTGCCTCTTTCGTAATTTAAAGTCTGATTGATGCTGGCCAGAGCGTAAGCTATCCTTCCTTTCTTGCCTTCGTGCAAGTGTTTTTGACGCTCATTCATTATATGGCCTCCTAAGCCTATGTCTGCCAAGAAGGTCTTTCTGGAGCCGTCACAAAGTATGATGTCAAGAGACTTTTGGTTGCCGTTTTTTATCTGCTCAGCAGTTTCATGTACCGTTTCGGGAAGGCCTAAAGCGTATTTTATGGCGTTGCCAGATCCTAATGGGATGTAGGACAGCACTACGTCAGGGCTTATGGTGTTTATCACGTCGTGCAAAGTGCCGTCGCCGCCAGCGACTATCAAAGTGCCGGATTTTTTAGAAACATCGTCAGCGCACGTCATGAACTCCTCTACTGTCTTAGTGTCCAAGCCGTAAACCTTGCAGTCTCCGAGTATGCGGGCGGCTTCTTCTAGGACTGCTTTTTTCTTGTCAGTACAGAGCATTCCGGCTTTCGGGTTTGAGATTATCGCGTATTTCATACCAACCCGGATTTAAACGGTGAAAGATATATAAATGTTCCTTTTGCTGCCCTTAGTGTGGGCTTGTAAAGAAATAAAAAAAGAAGTAGACAAAACATTCACGCCCATTATGGAAAAAGAAGAAAGAAAAAACTTACTAAAAAACTGGAAAGAAGCAGTAAAAAGAAGCAAAAACTGGCAGAAGAAAAACTGAAGAAGTTATCTTATCAATTAAACCTTACGTGCCCTTTGGGAATCGTTAACCTTACGGTGAGGGAGTTACGTTAATCTCGGTTTTAATCGGCTACATCCATTAATTCTTTTTTGTGGGGTTTTGTTTATTGGGGTATAATTGTGTATGCTATTTTTGTTTTTTGGTTGAATGTTGGTTTTCTTTTCTTCGGGTACCGCTTTTTTTGTTGGTTGTTT
>VGLX01000188.1 GCA_016866645.1 Candidatus Woesearchaeota archaeon
CGAGTCCGACCCGGACGTTAAGCCTTATGTCCAAGAGCTTGACGTAGATTACGTGTTAGTTAACCTTCCGGAAGAGTTCAAAGAGACGAAAAAATTTTTGGATGACTGTTTCAAAACCAAGCTTGAAAGGCTGAAAGAGCTAGGTATAATCGCTTCTGTCAACTACGCTACGAAAAAGGACCTTATAACCATCCAGAAGGACTTACAGAGGAAGGTGTTAAGCGGTGAGAAAGACTTCGCGATATGGACTGCGATGTCGTTAATCGCTGAAGCGATAAAGGTACACCATGCCCTAGAGCTTTTCGAAACACAAGGGATATCTGCGACTTACAAATACATGCAAGAGCTGTATGCCACAGCAGAAAAGACTAAAGTCAAAGCCGTAAAGTCCTTGGTGAAAGACCTGAACTTCAAATCAGCTTACATCAAAGTCACAAGCCTTTATGAGCAAAGCGTAGAGCACCCCAAGCTTGATGAGCTGAAGCGCATCATACGCGAAGAAATGGGGAAGAACCCTAAGACCAAGATAATAATATTCAACCAATACCGAGACTCGGCATCCAAGATAGTCGAAGAGGTTAACAAAATCGAACACGCAAGGGCGATTCTGTTCGTAGGCCAGATGAAAAAAGGCGGCACAGGCATAAGCCAGAAGGAACAGATAAAAATATTAGACAACTTTTCACAAGGAGGTTATAACATACTAGTCTCTACATCAATTGGTGAAGAAGGGCTAGACATACCCAAAGTGGATACTGTCTTATTCTACGAGCCAATCCCTTCAGCCATAAGGACTATCCAAAGAATGGGCCGGACTGCAAGGACTGAAAAAGGAAGGGTTGTTGTGCTCGTGACAAAAAACACCAGAGATGAGGCTTACCGCTGGACCGCCCACCATAAAGAGAAGCGGATGCATATGATACTCTCTAAGCTTAAGAATGATATCCACAGAGAAGTAGAGTTCAAGCAGCAGCCCACATTGGAGAAGTTCGTTGATGAGAAAAAGGCCAAGATAATAGCGGATTTCAGAGAGAAAGGATCTGGAATTGTGAAAGAGCTCGTCAACCAAGGAATAGACGTCAAAATGCAGACCCTGGCAGTAGGGGATTACATCTTATCAAACAGGGTTTGCGTAGAGTTTAAGACCAAGCAAGACTTCGTAAGCTCATTAATCGACAAGCGGCTTCTTCAGCAGGTAAAAGCCATGAAAGACAATTTTGAAAAGCCCTTGATAATCATCGAAGGGGAAGAGGATATTTACGCTGTGAGAAACGTGCATCCTAACGCCATCAATGGCATGCTGGCAGCGATAGTGGTCGATTTTGGGATACCGATAATTTATACTAAACACTTCTTAGAGACAGTATCTTTGCTAAAGACTATTGCTAAGAGAGAACAGGATTTCGAGAAGAAGGACATAGGGGTAAGGACCGAGAGGAAGCCTTTAACGACTAAAGAACAGCAAGAGTTCATAATAGAATCACTGCCTAACATTGGGCCGAGCCTCGCCAAGTCTTTGCTGAAAGAGTTCAAAACCGTCAAGAGCATAATCAACGCAAATCATGATGACCTGCAAAAGGTTGAGAACCTAGGGCAAAAGAAAGCAGCTGACATAAAACGGATTGTTGACGAAGTTTACGACGAATCCGCTTGAGACCTCACACCTTGAACACTTCTACGTCTTCGTATTCCGGGCCTTGGGGAGTTAGCTCGCTTTTTATCAGCTTGAACTCTTTAACTTCAAACCTTCGGCTCGGAACTTCTAGCTTTAGCAATTCTTTGAATCTTGCCTTATTCTCTAAAAATTTCACTCTTCCGAGGGTGATATGCGCATGAAACCTCGAGTCTTTTCCGAAAATGCCTGAGAGTTTAGAGTCTATTTTCTGTTGTAAATCATTCACTTGTTCCCCTTTCACTCCAACCCATAAGACCTGTATGTAGCTCTCGTTAGGAAAAACACCCAGTCTTTCCAGTTCCAGCTCGAAAGGCTTGAAGACCGCCTCTTTTAGGAGGGTTATCGTTTTTTCTGCTTGGTCCTGTGTTATCTCTCCTAAGAATTTCAACGTGAGGTGATAAGGTGGCTTTGTGAAGTTTATCTTTCCTTGCCCAGTAAACCTCTTTTGCAGGTTTTGAAGCAAAGCGTTTACATTCTCTGGCATCTCTATAGCTATGAACGCTCTCATAGTTTCAAGACAAAATTTATATAGGTTAAAAATGTTCCGTTCAAAGATGGCAGAGTTCAAACCAAAATGCGGCAGCAGTGGTATCGGCAGCATACCTCATAAGCATTACAAAAAGGTCGTGAAGAACATTCTGGAAAAGTTCGACTTCCCTTACTGGCCGCAGATAGTCAAGAAAGGGTTCATAGAAAATATGTACGTGCAGTACAGCGAAGGTATGCCCTGCTTAGAAATTGACTTGGAGAATGAGAAGATACATTTCAACACGAATAATGACGCCGGGCTTTACGAATGGTACGAAAAAGTCGTTAACAAAGACGTAGACCATTTCAAGATGACCAGCAAGCGAGCTTCAGGATTCCATGAGCTCATCAAGAAAGCAGGGAAAAAAGAGTACTTGAAGGGACAGACTACCGGGCCTATAAGCTTCGGCCTTTCAGTTGTAGACCAAGATAAGAAGCCCATACTTTACAACAGCCAGTTCTTAGAGGTTATAGTAAACTCCTTGGCTATGAAAGCCGCTTGGCAGATACGCCGGCTAAAGGAGGTTTCCGATAATGTGATAATGTTC
>VGLX01000189.1 GCA_016866645.1 Candidatus Woesearchaeota archaeon
TATTGTCGTATAGCGAAGTTAAGGCGTAGTCCATAGTTATGTTATATTCCCCGCTTATCAGCTTATGGATGTCGACTTTGAACTCTAACCCTGAGTTCTTGTTGAACTTAGTTTTCGAAGGTATGATCTCCAGGAAGAAATCTGATGTTAAGTCCTCTTCAGTGACTATAACCGATACGGGAATATGCTCTTCAAATCCCCCGGTGATAGCTATAGTTCCGTTGTAAGACCCTATTTTCTTCCCGAAGATTTTGAACCTTATGCTTGTTTCGTTTTTCGCATCAACAGTTACAGTGTTTGAAGCTAAGCTTATGATGGGCGCTACATCACCAGATATGGAAAGTGATAGTGATATCTGCTCGCTTTTAAGATTTGATACTGTCAATACATCTTCGAAGAAAGTTTCTGGTGCTAGTTTCCTATCAACATAACTTCTAGACAGTTCATAATTTGGCTTTATTATATGCTGACCGTAAGCAGATTCAGAGTCTTGCGCTAGAATAGGCAGGACTGCGATCAGCATCAATGCTGATACCAATATCACCGACTTTACAAAGTCCAGTTTCATCACCATCTTTTTTCTATTCTTTTTTGTTCAAATGACGATCTAGTAGGATTATCAGCTCTTCCTTTGTTTTCGCTTTATCGAGCATGTTCGCCAAGCTTTCATCTTTGATTTCTTCCCTAACCCACTTGGCGAAATCGTTCTTTTCTTTATTGAAATGCTCTACTAATGTATCATCACTCATCTCTTTCAGGCTCGCAGAAAGGTCTTCTAAAGTTTTAATCACTTTCCCATTAGATAATTTAAGGTCGTTAGTTTTTTCTGTTTGCGCATTAGCTGGTTTCTGAGTTTCAGTTTTTTCTTCTTTCTTTTCTTCAGGCTTTTTAACATCCTGTTCTTCTTTAGGTTGTTCCCCTTTCTTCTCTTCTTTTTTCTCTTCTTTCTTCTTTTCAGGCTCAGGCTTCTTCTCTTCTTTTTTCTCTTCAGGCTTCTTGGTTTTCTTGTCTTTGTTTTTCTGCGCCTCGCCCAGTATCTTGTACATCTCGTCTTTCGTCTTAGCCCGGCTCAAATCCTCTGCCAAATCGGTAAATCCGGAATTCTTAACCCAATCAGCGATATCATTCTTCTTCTCGTTGACATGGGTTTTGAACAGGTCCTCGTCCATCAGCTCGAACACTTCTTTCAGTTCCTGCAGGCTGGATACCATCATGCCATTGTTGAACGTGAAAGGAGCGACGTTTTTCTTGAAAATGTCTTCTTCCTTCTTTTCAGTCTTAGACTCTTCCACTTTGCGCTCCGCCTCGTATTTTTCCCTTGCCCTTTTCGCTTCTTCTAAAGATTTCTTCAAAGCAATTTCGTCGACGAGCTGCACAATTTTTTTCTTAGGCTTCTTTCCAATTTTTGTCCATTGAGCTTCAAGCCTAGGCTTCAAACCTTCCAGGTAAATATCGACCATGTTAAAATTACCGGACTTGACCTTGTCAAGCGCAAGTTTCAGCTCCAGCCTCAAATCAAAAATATCGACGTTCTCAGCTTCTAACTGTTCTATCTGGTAGTCTAAGTCTTCAATGACTATGTTGTACTTGTTGTAATTATCTAGTTCTTCGTCGCTGACACGGGTTATGCCGTGCAGTATAGGCCTGAAGTTTATGAAATACGGCCTACCTTTATTGTATTCCGCGTTTTGCACCATAGCGACTCCGACGCCTGCCCTGACTAAAGATTTTAGTATCCCTTCCCCGTATTTCGTTTTTATCCTTTCTAAGTCTCCCTCATCAATCGTTCTTGTTTGTATTTCTGTGTTGATGTTGGCTTTGATGGCTCCTACGAAGTCGCTTAATACCTGGCTGATTAGTATCACGCCTATCCCCCATTTTCTGAACTCTCTGCAAGCACGTTCTATCTGTATGAAGCCTTCCCCAGAGCCTCCGAATTTAGGCAGCAGCCTGTGGACTTCGTCGTAGATGACTAAAGTTTTTAGCTCTCTTTGCTCTACAGGGCTGGAGTGGAAGATTTCCCTTATAGTGTTTGCTACGAATATGTCTGCGTCTTTAGGGTCAAGCTTGTGTATCGATAGGACTTGGACCTCTCCGGGCCTGATGTATTTCTTAATATCAAGTACTTCCCTGGCGTCGTTTATCTGCTTCACGTTGCCGTTATAAGCCTTGGCATCACCGGGTTTCATGCCGAAGTCAGGGTATAAGCCTAGCATCCTCTTGTCTTTGCATTTCCTGAGCATGCCCGACCATTGGGCTGTAGGGTCGACTACCATGACGGCTATTCCTCTTGCTAAGGCTTCTTCTACGATGTCTTGGGCAGCGACTGTTTTACCTCTTCCTGTAGCTCCAGCAATGATCGTGTGGGTTGTTAGCTTGTCTAAGTCTATGTATGCCCTGACATCAGTCTCTGCGATTTTACCCACGTAGGCAGACCTAGGCCCGGCCTGCGGCAGGGCTTTAAAGTCCAGCTCGACTCTGAACCTTTTCTTGCTTTCTAAATACCTCTTGTAGAGCGAAGCTGAGAAAGTGCCTGAGCTTAGTAACGCAACCCCGATCATCAGCATCCATAACGGTATTCCGAATATAGCATAAAGGTATATCGGTTTGGAGATTAAGAATTTCGTGCTTAAGGTTGATGTTAAGCCTAAATATTTCGCGTTGACCCTTAGGATGTATTCTCCTGCTTCCATGTCCTTAGGCAGTAGGAATTGCTTTAGCAGGTTCGCGGTTGTTTGTAT
>VGLX01000190.1 GCA_016866645.1 Candidatus Woesearchaeota archaeon
TCCCTATCTCAGATAAGTATCTCATCAGGTAAGGGTTTTGGACGTTGTGAAGCGTGTCCGCTATTTTTATGATTTTCGTGATAAGGTCAGAGCTTTTTATCCTGAGCTTGTATTCTTCTCTATCAACGTTCCTCGTTAAGAGATAGACCCTGTTGGCAACGTCTTTGCCGAACTCTTTTTCTAAATCTTCGTATTTCGTGTCTGTGTCTTCTAATATGTCATGGACCCAAGCGATAGAGAGGACCGTGTCATCAGATACTCCGTATTCTTGCAGTATTCTCACGACACCTTCCGGATGGGTTATGTACGGCAGGCCACCTTTTCTTTTCTGTCCTTCATGGGCTTTGTATGCGAACTCTTTTGCTTTTTGGGATAGTGTTTGGCTCATACTAGCATAGTAAACCGCAAGGCTTATATAGTTTAAACTATAACAACTAATATGTAATATTACAGGTTATAACAATGGAAAAACGTTTGGTAGCGCAAGGGCCGAAAGACAGGAAGTCCTACACAATAACCCTCCCTTTAGAATGGGTCAAGCAGCAAAGCCTGGACAAGACAAGAACAGCAGACTTGGAAGCGGTGGGCAATAAAGTGATAATAAGCGCTTACAAAGATGAGCATAAAACTAAAATAATCGACGCTGACAAAGCAGAAAATGCTATAATGAAGATACTTCAAACCGCTTACAGGCTCGGAATAGATGAACTGAAGGTAAAATACTCTAATCCTGAGCTTAGAAAAAAAATAGCCTACATCCTGAACAATAGGCTGATCGGCTATGAAGTAATAGAACAATCAAAAAACTTGCTGGTTATAAAGGATATAACCAAAGAGTCTACAGAAGAGTTCAAAACAGTCTTGAGAAGAATATTCCTCCTCATATTAGAAACGACAAAAACGCCTGAAGAGGCTGAAGAGACAGACAAAAGCCTAAAAAAGCTGTCAAACTACTGCCAAAGACTGTTAATAAAAAAAGGGCACACCGACTACAACAAAGTACCGTTCTACTACACCTTAATCCATCAGCTGGAAAAGCTTAGCGACGAATACGCATGGCTGTACAAATCAAAAGTGTCTGATGCTAAATCTTTGGAGAAGCTTAACAATTACGTTGAGAAGACCTATGAGATTTTCTACAAATTCGAATTGGAGAAGTTCAACAAGTACCAACACGAAACCTATCTTCTAAAAAACACGCTCAGAGACAAGAAAGAGACGCATCTCCATAACATTGCTAGGCAGCTGAACAGCATACTTGGCACTGTGCTGCTTATAAGATTCGAAGAAGCCTAGACCCCTGTGTGCCCCAAACCGCCTTCGCCTCTTTCAGTCTCATCAAGCTTTTCAGTGACCTCCCAATCAAAAAGCTCTATCTTATTGATCACCAGCTGGGCTATCCTGTCGCCTTTCTTGACATGAAAATAGTCATACCCATGGTTGATAAGGATGACGTATAATATCCCCCTGTAATCGCTGTCCAAAGTGCCAGGCGTATTCACTATACTTATGCCGTTCTTAGCCGCTAATCCGCTTCTAGGCCTCACCTGGCCTTCGTAGCCTTCAGGAACTGCTAATTTTATTCCTGTTGACACTTTCTTGAAATCTCGAGGGTTTAGCGTGAAAGTCTCTGCCGAGTACAGGTCCACTGCTACGCTCCCTTTAGTTGCAAACTTCGGCAACGGCAAATCCTTGTCAACTTGTTCTATCCTTATTTTTAGCTTTTCCATCTTGGGTGGTGCTCCTTGCATACTGGCCTGTAGGATTCTGCGCTTCCGACTAAGAAGTAGTCATCATTTTTGGCGATTCTCTCTGTCATCGTGGCTTCTTTCCCGCATACTGCGCATCTTGACTTCAAGAAAGTGACCTCATCAGACAACTTTCTCAAATCTTCAAAATCCTTCTTAGAGTCCCTAAACTTTATAGGATACCCCAAGTGGTCGAGGTCTAATCCCGCCATAATCACATGTTTCCCAGAAGATTTCCATTGCTCACAATAGTCAATCAATTCGCTTGTGAAGAAATGAAACTCATCGACGACTATCACGTCTGCATCGCTTACATCCGCTTCTTTCAGGCTTCTTAGGTTAAAAGCATTGAACGATGACTTATCATGCGTGCATATAGACTCTTCAGCGTAACGGTCGTCTATGCAGTGCTTGAAAACCTTGACCTTCTTGTCCTGGCTTTGAAGCTCTTTAACTCTTCGTATAAGAGCAGTTGTCTTGCCTGCGAACATCGGACCTACAAAAAGCTCTACCTTGCCCATATTTGTTTAAAATAGTCATGAGGGTTATAAAGTATTATTAAGATGAGAACTATATTTTACAGGAATACTTTCTTATCACGCGCAACTGCTAAGCGCGTCTCCAGACAATTCTCCACTAGTCGCTACGCTCGTAGAACAGACGATGGTCTTAAGATTATGCCTCACAGAAGGGTACATCTCTACTTTCTTGATCTTATCAGTCCCTACCTTATCAATAATCAAGGTTCCACTGCCCCCTTGTTTGATACTACCCCCTTCAGGAGCTACTGCTCGGTCAGTAACTTTACTGCTGCTCTCATAAAACCTTACGTAAAACTTCCTTAAGTCTTTATTACCGTTGTTGAATATCAGGATTTTTATTCTTGAACTGCCTTTGTCAGAATAACAAGCAGATTTTATCTCATAAATAACATCATTGACGCATGACATGTCCTTA
>VGLX01000191.1 GCA_016866645.1 Candidatus Woesearchaeota archaeon
GAACAAAGCTGCTGATTTCACTTCATAGCCTTCGAACTTCTGCAAGTCCTTGCCTAACTGCTCGACGTTACAAGAGATGTAAACCATGATTTCAGGTTTCAAGAAGTTAAGCTCTTCTATAGTCTTGGGGTGCATGCCTGACCTCGGAGGGTCCATTAGCACTAGCAAAGGCTTGGACAAGTTCATCCTCCTAAGATGCTTAGCATCCAGTACTAGCGTCTTCGCATTCGTCACGTTGTTTAGCTTAATGTTTTGGTCTGCTGCTTTTATCGATAACGGGTCGTTCTCAACTATACACACCTGCTTGAACAGTCCAGAGTTATTTATCCCGAACGTCCCTACGCCTGCGTAAAGGTCTAAGAACGTAGCATACTCTTTGACATGCTTCTTCAAAAGTTCGTGGCAGTACTCGTGCATCTTCTCAGCCATCAAAGAATTGTTCTGGAAAAACCCCTGGACAGGGAACAAGAACTCTTTACTAAGATATTTTTCTCGTATCATATCCTCACCTTTAGCTATGAAGAAATTGTTAGATATGCTGACTTCAGAATCTTTCGGAGTGTAAGTTATCACGATATTCCTGGCTGTTGTTGTTTTCGCGAACTCTTTGACCTTATCCACAGCAGAGCTTAACCCTTCTGAGTCTTCGTTGAGCACAAAAGATATCGAAGAATCCTCGCCAGGAGCTCTTACCACGGCGTAATGGTAAGTGCCTGTGTGCTTCTTGACATCATAAGCGTCAACCCCTCTGAAGAACGCTCTTATCCCAGCCAGTAAGAGGTTTATCCTGCCATTAGCGATTAAGCATCGGTCAATGTCTACTATCGCCTGCCATTGCTGCTTCTTCCTCAAGCCCAAGCCTTGTTGATGGAATATGAAATCCATACGATTCCTATAACCATACTCTAAGCCTGAGAACACTTCCACGTTTTCAAACTTAGCAGCCCTAGCTAAGACTTTCCTCTTGTTCTCCAGCTGCACTTCGTAATCTATGTGCTGGGCTGAGCATCCTCCACAAGTTCCAAAATAAGGGCATCTTGGCGTAGCCATTTTAGGAATTAAAGCGCGGGCATCATCTTTATAAACGTTTCTTAACTTTGACTCTTGCATGTTCAACTGTTACGTGGTAAGGTACAGCGAGATAGCCTTGAAAGGGGACAACAGGAATTTCTTTGAGGATAAGCTCGCGAGCAACATAAAAATATGCCTGAAAAGGAATCGTGTATTGTTTGACAAGATCCGCAACCCGAGAGGGCGAGTCATAATCCGAACGAGAGAGGATTGCGGCGTACTGAAAAACGTTTTTGGCATAACTAGCTTCAGCAAGGCAGTGGAGTCTGAGCAGGACTTTGAACAGATAAGAAACATAGCCTTACAGCTTTACGAGAAAGGAAGCTTCAAAATCTCTGCGCAGAGGTCAGACAAGAGATTCACAAAATCCTCGCAGCAGATAAACGAGGAGCTAGGAAAGTTCTTGGTTGAGAAAACCGGAGCTAAAGTCGACCTGAAAAACCCTGACACAGAGATAGGCGTGGAGATTTTTGACGGCAAAGCTTACATGTTCAACGAGAAGATAAGGGGCCTTGGCGGCTTGCCTATCGGCACTGCTGGGAAGGTTGCTGTACTGCTAGAGGATGAGCGAAGCATAGTCTCAGCCTACTTAATGCTTAAGAGGGGCTGCTCAGTAGTGTTCATAGGGAAGAAAAGCTTTGATTTCAGTGTTCTTGACAGGTACTGCTACGGCTCAAAAGTTGGGCTTAGCGAGGACGTGCCTGCTGATGTTAAAGCGTTAGTCGTGAACGATATGATCGGAAGCGTGAAGAACTATGAGACTGATTTTATGGTCTTGAGGCCTTTGTCAAGCTTCACAAGAGAAGGCTTGAATGATTTCTTGAAAGAAATAATCGCAGAAGCGGTTTAAAACAGTTTTAGCTGACGATTCGTGAGTGGTGAAACCATGCTCTCACTCTGGCGTGGTGTCGCACTGAATCACGGCAATCCTTAAATAGTGAAAGCGCCATATATTAATTATAACCATTGGTGACCAAGTGGCGCATAAGAACAATCTTATTCTTATGGGCTACGAAAAAGTTAGGGGGATTAAAAAAGAGAGAAAAAAATAATCTGTAAACCTAAATAGAAGAATAATCTGGCAAGATAAGAAGGGAGTGGAGAATGGTGGTAGAAAGAATCCGAATAATCAGAGAAAGAATACGCAAAAAAGGACAAACTAAGATTCTCGGATTCGTATTCTTATTCCTCGTAGCCATGATGACAATCTGCTCGGTAGGAATAGCAGTGCTAACCATAATAGAGTGAACCTCCCCACCGCTGAGCGGATGGGGCATCTGGCTATCCCAAGTTTTGGGCGTCACCAGTCCATTCTTGCTTCACAGACGTTCCCAACGGAACATCTCCGCAAGCGTTAATTCCCGCGGCCCCTACGGTATTTTCCAAAGCTGACGCTTTGATAATCATAGCAGACATCACATCCCTGTCAATCATCCGACCACATTCTTCACATTTATGAGTTCTTACTGCCAACGACTTCTCAACCAAGTTTCCACAAATGCAATACTGCGACGTTCCTCTAGCATCGACTTCCACGATTCGTCCACCAGCCTCTTCCGCTTTGTAAGACAAAAACTGCAGAAACCTCCGCCAACCAGCATCACTAACAGACTTGGCCAAGTAACGATT
>VGLX01000192.1 GCA_016866645.1 Candidatus Woesearchaeota archaeon
AGGCATCTGGACAGGATCGCTTATCTTCGTCGCGTCAAAACCAGACCATCTCCTTTCATACAGGTTATCTTTTATAAAACTGAACAAGTCTTTATCATGAGTCAGGTTGAACACACTAATCCCTGCTACAATCCCGACTAAAATCACAACGACTAGCGTCCCATAAACCCATCCCATGCTGTAATATGAACCTTTTATAATACTATACCCTCTTGAGCGTCTTAGAGTTTTAAACCTTTCTAGATTCTAAGAAAGAATAAGTGATGCCTAAGCTTTCTTTACCAGCCTGTTTATCTTGTACTGCAGGTAGTAGAATACGAAGAAGAACGTCGCTACTCCCGACAGGCTCTGCTTGAAATGCTGCTCCAGCATCCTTTTTATCTTGAATGACAAAACCCAGATCAGTATAGAGTTGACAGCCGAGCATAGGAAGCGAAATGCTACGACGCTATTAGGCTGGCCTTTTGATGTTAGTACTAAAAATGCTATTACTATCTGTAATATCCATAGGAAAATGATTGTGCCGCCGGAAATCTGCTCATCAGACCTTAGGCTGTTAATCCCGTCTTTCTGCTTAGAGAACCATCGGGCATTGTATATCCCCAATGTTATGCAGGATAGTATGAAAAGCCAGAACACGCTCATCTCCTTTAAGTCACCGGTCTTGCCGGTCTTACGGCTCTCAGAAGCCTTGCCCTCATCATGGCCGCATTGAGGACAGAAGGAATCGTCTTCGTCCATCTTGGCGCCGCATTGTTTGCAAAAAGGCATAGCTTATTTTAGAACA
Organism: Candidatus Woesearchaeota archaeon; assembly: GCA_016866645.1. Lineage (GTDB taxonomy): Archaea > Nanobdellota > Nanobdellia > SCGC-AAA011-G17 > VGLX01 > VGLX01. Next base: position 788 of record VGLX01000192.1, read on the forward strand.
GTCTTAGGTTTTAAACTTTTCTCCCGCACTCCGGGCAGAAAGTGTCATCCTTGTCGAGCTTGGCTTTGCAATGCTTGCATTTAAGCTCTTTCTGTTTAGGCTTCAGGTCTTTTGCGACCACTTTCGGGTGCCTCAGCTTCCTAGCCTCGTTTTCCTTCTCCTCTTCGATCAGCCTGTCAAGGACTTTGTAGAACTGCTCAGAGTTTTCCTTGTTCTTGCCCCAGTCTATCACCTGGGTGGGCATCGCGCATTTAGAGTTGAAGAAGACCCTAACGCCATTATCCTCTTTTATCACTGATACTGTGTAGTTCTCTCCCCAGGAGCCGAAGCTCACCCTTGTCTTGCCTTGTATCCTGCCGGTAGATTCGTTCCATTCCTGCACCGAGAACTTGCATAGTTTGAGAGTTTTTAGGATGATGGTCAACAATGTGCTCTTGTCGAGCAGGTATTCCTTGAACGTCTCGTACTCCCTTGCCATTTGACAGGACTTAGTGGATGGTTTCAGGTTTTAAACTTTTCTGCATAGCTTTTGCTAAGACTTATCAATAGTTTGATAAATTAAACTCTCTTAGAAGATATTTTGTGAAATAAAACGGTTATTTTGCAGCTTCTTTCTCTTTCTTCTCTTTTTCCTTGATGTATTCGTGTATCTCTTTCTCCCGCTCTTCCGTGCAGTAGCTCTTCTTAGTTTCATCGCCTTCCGGCTCTTTCTTGCCGTGGACTAAGTAGTAGGCTCTTTTCAGAAGCAATTTCACCCTTGGGATGTCGCATTTGTTATTCCTGCCCATAGTGTTTATCTCTTTGACTATCTTGTCAAGGACACCTACCCTCTTATAGTTCTTGTCGTTGACGACATCTTCATACTCGTCGCTTTTGAACCTTTCAGTATACTTCTTTAGCTTGCCCTGCTCTACCCATGGGCATACTTTGTCCTTATGGTCCCGGACGTAATGCTCCAGCCTGTGGAACTCGTTCCAGTAGTCCTGGCTTACGCCTGTCCTGTCGATAACGTTCTCCGGCTTCTTCTTCTCTGCCATAAAGTGTTCTCCTCTGAACAGTGTTATAAGAATTCTTAAAGTTTTAAAACTTTCTACTCTTAAGGGAGCTTGTTTTCGTTTTCAGAAGGTTTCTGGGGCGATTCATCCGGCTCTCTTGACGATCCTGCCTGCAGCATCTTTCGTATAGCTGGCCCAGACAAGCCATAGCTGCCCATGCCTATCCCGACTAGTGCGAGGATTCCTATGAGTATCCACCACATGCCCATTTTCTTCCACCAGCTTTTAGGCTGTCGCGTTGCAGTCTGTTCTGCCGTCTTTTCAGCAGCCCCTGCTGCCTGGCTCGTACCTTCTCCTGATGCGTCTGCTAATTCTTTCACACCCATATCTTTTGAAGCCTCTTCTGGTTTGTCTTCTTCTGCGCCTCCAGAGGTGCTGCTCGTATCGCTTTGTTCGCTGCTCGGTGCCGCTTGCTGTGAGACTGGCTCGTCTACAACAGGAGTTGTGCTGAGCGGTTCGCTCGGCTTCTCTTCGCTCGGAGATTCTTCAATTTTAGCTTCGCTTTTTTCGACTACTTCGCTTTTTGTGCAGCTCGTGACCTGAGGGCATACCGGCTCTTCCATGCCTTCCACGAAAGGCACTGTCTTGTCCAGTCTTATCTCCCTGTAGTCCATATCGGTTACTGTTGTGACTTCTTCACCGTTCATCTTTTGGTAAAGCTTCACTGTCTCTCCGCCTGTGCCTGGTTTTTCTATGTAAGGTACGTATTTGACAATACAGCCTAAGCTTTTGTCTCCAGTCGAGTCAGATTCGACAGTTAAGGTCATAGAATTCTGGGAAGGTCCTTTATCCATATAGAATAATGGGCTTACGTATTGCGCGCCGGTGCCTGTTTCTGCGCCAAGAGT
>VGLX01000193.1 GCA_016866645.1 Candidatus Woesearchaeota archaeon
GAAGAGTCAGATATTCCAAGCTACGAATCAGGAATATCAGCCGACGAAGCAGCCTCGATAAAGCAAGCAGTGAACCAGCCAAGGCTAGAAATACCTATCAGGAAACCACTAACGCCGGTTAGGCCTATAGCCCCTCCGCCGGTAGAGGCACCACATATAGAAGAACCAGTTTACGAAGAAAGACCTCAACAGCCTTCACCTTACGAAGAGCGCAGCACAGAGGACTTGCAGAAAAGAGGCCAAACGCTATTTGTCAAGATGGAAAGGTACAAAGAAGCAGTAGCAAAGATGGACCATATAAAAGATAGGATAAACGAAGCTGAGAAGATACTCACAAAGCTCGACGATCTCAAAAGACAAGAAGACGAAGAGCTAGCAAGATGGCATGAAGACCTAGGGACTATCAAAGAAAAGATACTATCAATAGACAAAAGCCTGTTCGAATAAAAAAAGAGAAGCTATGAGCTCAGAAATAATGCATGTAGGAATAGAAAACCCCTCGGATAAGAGGCGGAAGCTCCTAAACATAGCTGTAGACAACATACAAGCGCTTAAAGCGTTCGAAGCCCATAAAGAGCTGCTAAAAGAGAAGGACGCTTACAGGCAAAGCTTCATAAAAATCATCCAGGAGCTAAGCAAATCAATAAAAGAGTTCAAAGAGACGATGCCTGTAGTACACGTCCCAGAGATGATGCGAGAAGAGAGGAAAGAGATAAGGATAGAGCCTATAGAGATAAAGAAACCAGTCTCGAGGAAGAAGACACGCTTAGAAGAGCTCGAAGATGACATAAACAGGCTGAAAAACAAGATATCCACATTGTAAGAAAAAGATTTAAAAACGATTTTTTCTTTACTATTTCCCAAAGTACTATGAGAGCTAAAGAGCTGAAAAGGAAGTATTTAGAATTTTTCAGGGAGAAGCATCATGCGATAATCGGATCAGCATCGCTCATACCAGAGAATGACCCGACTGTTTTGTTCACAACCGCAGGTATGCACCCGTTAGTTCCTTTCCTCATGGGGGAGAAACACCCATTAGGCAAAAAATTAGCTAATTGCCAGAAGTGCATAAGGACTGGGGACATAGACGACGTAGGCGACGGCTCACACCTCACGTTCTTCGAGATGCTCGGCAACTGGAGCCTAGGTGACTACTTCAAGGAAGATGCTATAAAATGGAGTTACGAATTCTTGACAAGCAAAAAATGGCTAGACTTCGACCCTGAGAAGCTCCATGTCACAGTATTCGCAGGCGATGAAGACGCTCCGAAAGACACAGAATCCGAAAAGATCTGGCTCAGCTTAGGGATACCTCAAGAGAGAATTTACTTCTTGCCAAAGAGCGACAATTGGTGGGGACCAGCCGGTGAGACAGGGCCTTGCGGGCCAGACACAGAGATGTTCATCGACACAGGCAAAGAAAAATGCGGCAATGACTGTAAACCGGGCTGCAAATGCGGCAAATACTTTGAGATATGGAATGATGTTTTCATGCAGTACAACAAGACTCGAGAGGGAAAGTATGAACTGCTTAAACAGAAAAACGTCGACACAGGCATGGGAGTCGAGAGGACTGCTGCGATGATGCAAGGCAAGAAAAACGTCTATGAGATAGAGACTTTCACGCCCATAGTCAACAAGATAAAAGAGCTCGCAGGGATAACAGAGCCGAGCCCTAAGCAGATGAGGGCATTGAGGATAATAACAGACCACCTCCGGGCTGCCACTTTCATACTCGCTGAGAAAAGGATCGTACCATCAAACCTGGATCAGGGTTATATTCTGAGAAGGTTCATACGCAGAAGCGTAAGGTATGGCAAGCAGCTGGGCATAGAGTCAGATTTCATAAACAAGGTGAGCGGAGTCATAATAGACATCTACAAAGACGAATACCCTGAGCTGGAAGCTCACCGGGAGTTCATATTCGACGAGTTCAAGAAAGAGGAAGAGAAATTCAGGAAAGTTTTGGACCAAGGCCTGAAGCAGTTCGAAAGGCTGGGCAAAGACGGAACGATATCCGGCAAGGAAGCGTTCATACTTTTCTCAAGCTACGGCTTTCCGGCAGAGATGACTGAAGAGCTGGCGAAAGAGAAGAACCTGAAGTTCAACAAGAAAGAGTTCGATGAAGAGTTCGAGAAGCACCAAGAACTGTCAAGGCAGGGCGCTGAGAAGAAATTCAAAGGCGGGCTTAGCGACGCTTCTTATGAGAACGCCAAGCTGCACACAGCGACGCACTTGTTGCATAAAGCTTTGAGGGAAGTCTTAGGTGACAACGTCAGGCAGATGGGAAGCAACATAACACCCGAAAGGCTGAGATTCGACTTTTTCCATGACCAGAAGATGACCCCTGAACAGATAAAAACAGTTGAGGATAAAGTCAACGCTAAGATCAAAGAGTCCATACCAGTTGATAAAGATGAGATGACAGTAGATGAAGCCCACAAGTCAGGAGCCACAGGATTATTCGCCGACCGTTATGGTGAGAAGGTCTCGGTGTTCACTATTGGACACTATTCTAAAGAGATATGTATGGGCCCCCATGTGAAGAACACTTCAGAACTAGGGCGTTTCAAGATCGTTAAAGAAGAGGCTGTCGCTGCCGGAGTGAGAAGAATAAAAGCGGTTTTAGAAAAAAATTAAAACATAATCTCTTTCTTTCTTTTTTCA
>VGLX01000194.1 GCA_016866645.1 Candidatus Woesearchaeota archaeon
AGGCGTGGGCGACAAAGGATTTGACGCTGAAAAAAACTATGAGCTGTTCGAAGAAGAAATAAAAGCCGAGTTCATCGCACCACCAAAAAATAAAGACGTCCCGATATGGAAGACAAAAGGACAGCACAGAAAAGACATGAAAAAATACTTCCCAAAAACAAAATATTCACCAAGAAGCAAAAACGAGACAGTAATCAGCGTAATCAAAAGAAAAATGGGGGACGCGCTGTATTCAGTCAAGTTCCACATGAGAAAAATAGAACTTCTCATGCGAGCCGTAGCATACGACATCGACCGACTAATCAAGCTAAGGGTGGAAATATGACCGAATTTTTCACAAAAAACGATGACCGCCACACCGACGACAAAAACAAAACCCGCCCCAAACAAAAAGAGGTTCACCCTCGACAACAGGAGGATGTCACCGAAGCCTTGTTTAGGAAAAGCTTTAAAAGGGAAAACTTCCAAACTTAATCTTCAACGGGCCTGTGGTCTAGCGGCTATGACATCACTTTTACACAGTGGAGGTCCCCGGTTCGAATCCGGGCAGGCCCATACATCACTACTATGACTATCAAAAGCAAGGTGGCAGGTGGCTTAGTAGCCTTAGTTCTAGCAGGGACACTTCTAACAAGCACATCCTGCACTCTTGTGAAGTACAACTTTCATTTCGTCCAAGAGCAGACTCCGCCCAAAAAGGAGACAGTATCGAGAAAAAACCTTGCAGTGCTGTTAATAGACATGCAGGACTATTTCATAAAAGAGCTGTCTGAAGAGGAAAAGAAACGCGAGATACCATACCAGCTAGACGTGCTCGACTACTGCAAAACCAACAACATACCTGTTTTTGTCCTAGAATACTCTGGATGTGGAGAAACTACTAATGTGCTGAAAGAGAAAGTAGACAGCCTACCAATAAAAGAATATGTTGCAAAAACTTATGACAATGGGTTTATAGAAACCAGTTTAGAATACAAGCTTAAAGAGCGCAGCATAGAGGCTGTTATCCTCATGGGAGTTAACGCTTCAGCTTGTGTTAGACTCACTGCCGAAGGCGCCTTAAACGCCGGCTTTAAAATAATGACCTCAAAAGACCTAATCGCTGATTGTGACTGGCATGTGTCTGGAGAGTATATCATAAAGCCAGACGGTTCACGTGGCACATCAGACGAATCTGTCCCATGGTATAAAGAACATGGAATTTCCTAAATTCCCAAAGTTTTAGGCATTAGTATGTTAAAAATGTCTGCGATTTGTTTTTGTTGTTTGGTCATTTCTTGTGGTACGAGTTCATTATCGTAGATTTTGCATTTGAGATTTCTCATGGTTAGCATGGCTTCTTCCACTGTATGGTTTTGTCCGAGCTTCTTTTTTAGCATGACAAATGTTGTAAGAGCGATGAATTGTAAGAATAGGAATCCTCGTAATGTTGATTCATTGTGTACTCGAAGTGGCAGAATATTGAGATCGTCTTTTGAAAAGCCGAATAGCATTTCGGCAGTTTGCCGAACATAATATGTTGGTACAACATCTTTCTTATCTAGCTGGAAGGAAGACACAAGTATCATGATTCCTCTTGTTTTAAGGGTGTAAGATAATTCTTGTTCATCATGCTGTCCTTTCTCATCGATCATGTCAAGTAAGAATTTTTTTGTTTCCCGTCCTTTTCTTTCAGGATCAAGAACGATGTGCGCATAAGCTTTATGACCGAACAAATCTACTGTCTTTTGTTTAACAAAAAGCCCTCGTTTGCCATACCTCACCGCGTGCGCAACTGATTCGATATCATGAATCTCTTCTGCAATAAGTTGTTTATAGAGAATTCTTAATGATGGAAGACGAGTTAAAAATTGAACTTTTTGCACATAGAGTTCGTTGATGTTTTCTTCGGAAAAGAATCCTGCATCGAGATAAACAAAGCTTTCACTCACGCCGTATCTTTTAAGTTCATCAAGAGTATTGCTGATTGTGGAAACATCAAGAACGTTTCCAGGCAGTGCTCGAAAAAAAATCGGAATTGCTGATTCTTTATCAATCACCAGCAAGAAACGAATTTGTTTATCGATCTCTTCTCCACTCAGCCCCCAAGCGGAAAGAGGCATGTGTATTTGATTAGGAAGCGACGTACCGTCAATAATAATACCTTGTTTCTTCTTGCAGAAGGACCGGATATAGTTTGAGAAGAATTCTCTTTGAAGCCTCTCATCACCGATATAACCGAGAAAATCGCTGATTCTTTGTGATGACAGTGAAGCATTTTTATAGATTATACGTGCATAGTTGCCATCCATCCAAGATTGTGCATATCGCATTGCAGAGCCATAGCATATCCTGTATGTCAATAGGGCGAGCAAAGTTTCCTCTTGATCAGAAAACACTTTTGAAATAAGCGATTTTATTTTTGAATCATCAATAAACTTACTGAGAACGTACGTGTCGCCAAAATCAAGGATTAAGTTTTCAGGTCTTTTTCTAACCTTCCTCTCAAACAATTTTTTCTTCTTGTCAATAACTATCCCAAGATATTTAGTTTTCTGGTAAGGTTTTTGTTTCTTCTTGTCCCAATATGTTTTGATCTCATACGCATATTCTTTTTTACCAAAGGTCTTGTAACGGATAAAGCTCATAATGTCTATATAGGCATTAG
>VGLX01000195.1 GCA_016866645.1 Candidatus Woesearchaeota archaeon
AGCCGGCTCGCCAGAAGACAAAACAGCAGGCATATACTTAAACGTTAGGAGAAATAATCACGTGCATCATGGTGACGTATTATTCATAGTATACTCTAACAATCCTAAAAGGCTCCAATTCGCAAAAGACTTAATACATAAGAACGCTAACAAGGTCGTGGTTGTCGAATGACAATACTCACAAAAACTGAAATATTGAAAGAGATAAAAAAAGGAAGGGTTAAGATAGAGCCCATGTCGCAAGACCAGATAGGCCCGGCTTCTGTCGACTTATGTTTAGGCAATGAGTTCAGAGTTTTCAAAAAATGGAAAACCGCGCCCATATCTGAAAATGTCGATTACAAAAAATTTACAGAACTAGTCAACGTTGACAAGTACAAGATACTAGGTCCTGACGAGTTTGTGTTAGGAATAACTAAAGAGAAGATAACCTTACCAGATAATATCTGCGGCTGGCTTACAGGAAGATCAAGATTCGCAAGATTAGGGTTATCAATACACATCACTGCCAGTTTTATCCAGCCAGGCATCAGCAACAGACAGGTGTTAGAGATAAAAAACGTAAGCAAGATACCATTAATATTATACCCTGGCACCAGGATATGTCAGATAATACTCATAAGCGCGTCAGGTAAAGGAAAGTACCAAGGGGCTTTTGCAAAGCAAGACAGCCTGTGAAAAACAAAAGTTTTTAAACAGTGTTTCATTCTCATTTCTTAACGGAGGGGTTATAAATGGACTTGAAATCAAAAATAAGGACTGTACCGCATTTCCCAAAACAGGGGATAATGTTCAAAGATATAACGACGCTTCTAGCCGACAAAGACGCTTTGAGATATACCATACAGAAGTTCAAGGACTACTACAACGACAAGAAGATAGACGTGATAGCCGGACCTGAAAGCAGGGGATTCATCTTCGGAGCGATACTAGCGCATGAATTAGGCGTCGGCTTTGCACCGATAAGGAAGCCCGGAAAGCTACCTGCAGAAAAAGTATATGAAGAGTACGAACTAGAATACGGCAAAGATAGAATCGAGATGCATAAAGATGCTGTGCAAAAAGGGCAAAGGGTATTAATAGTAGATGACCTGTTAGCTACTGGAGGCACAAGCCGAGCAGCGGCTAACCTCGTGAAAAAGCTAGGTGGAGAGGTAGCCGGTTTCGCTTACCTAATAGAATTAAGCTTCTTGAAAGGACGGGAAAAGCTCAAGGATTATGACGTGTATTCGCTGATAGACTACGAAGCTGAGTGAACAATTTTTATTTTTAGTTCTTATTTATCACAAATTTTTTTATACTTTGCTAAACTAACATGACTTGTTTTTAATGAAAATCAAAAGCATAGATCCTATGAAGTGCACCGGATGTTTTGTCTGCCAGCAGACATGCTCATTCTCAAAAACTAAAGAGCTTAACAACAAGAAATCATCCTTAAAACTTAAGAGGGAGCATATCAAAGACATAGTCTTGTTCTGCACGCAGTGCGGCGCATGCGCCAAGAAGTGCATAAAGAAAGCGATAGAGAAGAAAGGCGACATCTATGTTATAACCAAAAAATGCGACGGATGCGGCGACTGCCTACCCAGCTGCCCTTTCAAGCTAATATTCCTGCACAACGGCAAGGCTGTGAAATGCGACGGCTGCGGGACTTGCGCAGAATGGTGCCCGGTAAAAGCTATAATCATCAATAAAGGATTAAAAAAATGAAATATTCAGGATACGCTGGACAGGTACTTAGGATAAACCTTTCAAAAAACAGTATCAAGAAAGAGCCTCTGCAAGATGAAGTAATAGAAAAATATTTAGGCGGTTCAGGATTCTGCGCGTACTACTTAACTAAGGAGATAAAACCTAGTGTTAAGGCTTTTGACGAAGAGAATAAGCTTATGTTTGCCAACGGGCCTTTCAGCGCCACGCTCTGGCCGCAGTCTTCTAGGTATTCAGTAGCTGCTGTCTCGCCTCTGACTGACGCTTGGGGGGAAGCCCACTCGGGGGGTTATTGGTGCGCTGAGCTGAAAATGGCAGGCTATGATGGGATAATAATAGAAGGGATATCAAAACAGCCCGTGTACATCGAGATAAGCGACGATAAAGTAGAGATAAAAACTGCCGACCATTTATGGGGAAAAGACGTTAAAGAAGCTACTGATACCATCAAACAGGCAGGCGATTACAGGGTAGTTGCTATAGGGCGTTCAGGCGAGAAGAAAGTAAGGTTCGCATGTATAATGACAGACTATCACAGGGCTGCTGCTAGGTGCGGATTAGGCGCAGTCATGGGCTCTAAAAATTTGAAAGCAATAGCGGTCAGATCGACAAGAGGTGTGAAAGTATCGAAGCCTGAAGAGTACATGAAAGTCATGAAAATCATACGTGATAAGTTGCTGAGCAGCCCTTACTCCCACCAATACTCGGCTTACGGGACTTTATTGCTTCCTGGTATGCTGAACGACCTTGGAAGGCTGCCGACTTACAATGGGCAAGAGTCGACGTTCAAAGACTGCGAGAAAGTTGACGGCAAGCTGATGAAAAAAGAAAGGATATTGAAATCAAGAGCCTGTGGTGGGTGCATGCTGAGATGCGCACAG
>VGLX01000196.1 GCA_016866645.1 Candidatus Woesearchaeota archaeon
TCGAAGGTAAAAGTTATGAAGATTTTCCGAAACGGCTAGTTGTTCTTCTAAAACCAAGAGAAAATTTTCGAAGAAAAAAAATACCCCTCCCAACAATTCATCCCCGCAGCAAGCTGACAGAGTATTCGAATAAAATAAAAAAGAAATTTTAAGGGAATATTCCCCTAAATTTTGTGGCTTCTACCACTTTGCCAATCGCAATCATATAAGCGGCGGTCCTCATGTCAACCTTTTCTTTCTTTGCCAAGTCGCTGACTGCCTTGTATGCTGAGACCATCTTCGCGTTTAGCTTCCTGATAACGTCTTCGTAGGTCCATTGTTCCCGTTCTATGTTTTGCACCCATTCGAAGTAGCTTACAGTGACTCCTCCGGAGTTTGCAAGGATGTCAGGCACTACGAAGATTTTTTTCTTGTTCAGTATCTGGTCTGCTCCAGGAGTTGTCGGGCCGTTAGCGCCCTCAACTATCAGCTTTGCTTGTATCTTGTCAGCGTTTTTGGTCGTGATCTGGTTTTCTAAGGCTGCAGGCACTAGAAGGTCTGTTTTCATCTCAAGAAGCTTCTCTTTGGGCGTTATGTGCTCTGCTTTAGGGTATCCTTTGAGCATCTTGTTCTTGCTCAAGTACGCGTCTATGTCTTTGAGGTCTAGCCCTTTAGGGTTATATATCGCTGTTGATATGTCGCTTACACCTATTATCTTTATGCCCTGCTCTGCTAACAGCCTTGCGGAGTGGCTTCCGACATTGCCGTAGCCTTGAACTACAGCCGTTACTTTGTTAGGCTTCATTTTCAGCTCTTTGATTGCTTCCATAGCGGTTATCATGACTCCTCTGCCGGTGGCTTCTGCTCTGCCTTCGATGCCTCCGAGGCATAACGGCTTGCCTGTGACGACGCCTAATGAGTAATGGTCGTTGTTTTCCATGCAGTACGTGTCTACCATCCATGCCATTATCTGTGCGTTGGTGTTGATGTCAGGCGCGGGGATGTCGACATCAGGCCCTATAATCTTGCTTATCTCGTATGTGAACCTTCTGGTTACTCTCTCAAGCTCTGCAGGAGATAATTTTGTAGGGTCGCATACGACTCCTCCTTTTGCTCCGCCGAAGGGTATGTTGACCACTGCGGTCTTCCAGGTCATCCAGGATGCTAAAGCCCTTACCTCATCAAGGTTCACCTCGGGGCTGTACCTTATTCCCCCTTTGTAAGGCCCTCTTGTGTTGTTGTGCTGTACCCTGTATCCTGAGAATATCCTTATGCTGCCGTCGTCCATCTTTACAGGGAAGTCCACTGAGAGGTTCCTGTCTGGCTTCTTGAGCAACAGCCTGAGCCACTCTTCAAGCTTAAGAATGTCTGCTGCTTTGTCGAATTGCATCTGAGCGATTTGGAAAGGGTTTAGGTTTTCTTGTTCCATTTTTTTAACATCACCATAACTTTTAGAACTATTAATATATTTAATGTTAACGCTTTGCAGGTTAACAAAGAATTAATTAGGTTGGGGGTTTGATTCTTTAAAATTTTCAGGTTTATAAACGCTGTAACAGTCAGGGCATAGGTAGGTTGAGAACGTGTAGCTGTAGTCCAGCCTAGCTCCGCATTCTTTGCACTTCTTATCACTCTTGTACCGAGTCATTTTATTTAAAAAAAATAAAAAAATAAAAAGCCGCTAAGGCTTTTACATCTTGGATTTTACAGCTTTGGCGATTCTGTCAACGCTTACCAAGTAGACTGATAGGCCCATGCTGACTTTGTGCTTGTCGTACATCTCTTTCGTTGACCTGTAAGCGCTTACCATGTGTGTTTTCAGCTTTTTGTCTACGTATTCTTCGCTCCACTGCTTTTCTGGTACGCAGTCAGGGTTTTCCAGGTTTTGTTGCAACTCGAAGCAGCTTACTGTGACTCCTCCGCCGTTGGCGAGGATTCCTGGTATTCTGAATACGCCGTTCTTGTGCATTATCCTGTCAGCGTCGTTTGTTGTTGCTCCGTTAGCACCTTCTACGAGTACTTTTGTCTTCAGTTTTGGTGCTGTGTCTTTCGTAATCACTCCTTCAAGAGCGGATGGTGCCCAAACTTCGCATTCTATGCCATACATGTCGCTTTCTGGTATGCTCTTTGCTCCTGGGTAGTCAACAACGCTTTTCTTAGGGCTTTTTTCTTCTTTCCATTTCTCTACTTCGTGAGGGTTTAATCCGTCAGCGTTGTAGATTGCTCCTTTCGAGTCGCTTACGCATATTATTTTTGATCCGTGCTCGTCGTACATGAACTTTGCGAAGTTCATCCCTGCGTTACCATATCCTTGCACTACGATTCTTGCTTTGCTCAGGTCTATGTTCAGGTCTTTGGCTGCTTCTTCTAGCGCGACTTGCATTCCTCTTGCGGTTGCTCTTCCTCTTCCTAGTGAGCCGCCTTTTCCGACTGGTTTTCCTGTTACTACGCCGTATATTTTTTTGAACGGCTGTCCTGTTTGTTTGGCGATGTTCTTGCTGTATTGGTCCATCAGCCAGTCCATTATTTCTGGTGTTGTGTTGACGTCTGGCGCTGGCACGTCCTTGTCTGTCCCTATTATGTAGGTTATCTTGTC
>VGLX01000197.1 GCA_016866645.1 Candidatus Woesearchaeota archaeon
TTGCTGCACGATGCGAAACAAGACTTACTGAAACTTTCGGACAATTACCAACCACCACAAGAGACCAAAGTATTGCTCCCTGGAAGGGATATGAAAGCAACATTATACACAGGAATAGACTTAGCAGTAGCAGGGAAGCAGCTGCCACCGATGAAAGTGCCAGGGTTCATAAGGAAACACTTCGAATTGGTCACGAAGACACTAGCGGACGTAGTATCAGGGGGAGACATAATCTACCCGAAACACTTCAGCGAGTTAGAGCTTTTGGACAAGGAAAGAGAAGCGTTCTTAAGGCTGACAACAGAGATGTCCTACAAGGAAAAGTTCTCATGGCTGCAGATCGCGTCTTCGACGTTGAAGAAGAGAAACCCTTACGCATGGGCGTTAAATTCGGTAAAAGAATCTTACACTAATAAAGACTTGTTAAGGAGGTTGAAACAATGAAAGAAAGAGTTTACATAGTAAATGCTAGAAGATTACCTTGCTGCAAAAGCAAAGGGGACAAGATACCTGCTGAAGAAGGTGGAGATGGCAAGAAAAGCTATCCTGGAAAATACGAGGCTGTAGGAAGCGTAGAGCTGTTATCCTACGTGCTAAAATACTTGCTTAAAACCACCCCTGTGCCGGTAGACGATATCGATGACCTGCTAGTCGGCTGCGCCTTACAGGACGGCGACCAAGGAGCAAACGTCGCAAAAATCGTACAGCTAGTAGTGGGGATGCCGTACCAGGTGCCTTCAGCAACGATCAACAGGCTATGCGGATCCAGCTTAACATCAACCATGAAAGCCGCAGAATTCCTGATAGCAGGGCAAGGCTTCAAAGATGAAAAGCCAGGACTAGTGTTCGTAGGCGGGGTAGAGAACATGGGGAAGCATAACATGATGGAAGCTTTCACTCCGAGCAAGTACTTCTACGACGAATTCGGCAAGAACAATACTGTAGCGTTAAGCATGGGCTTGACAGCAGAAAAACTCGCAGAAGTCTACAAGATACCAAGGATTGAACAAGAAAAGTTCGCTTACCACAGCCATGCCAAAGCGATAAAAGCGCAGAACGAAGGGAAGTTCAACTATGAGATAATACCAGTAACGCTACCAGACGGAGAAGTGCTAACAAAAGACGTCGGGCCAAGAAATTACAGTTCCCTGGAAGAAGCGATAAAAGCTTTCGGCAAGCTAAAACCGGCATTCAAGAACGGTGGCTCAGTAACAGCAGCAACCTCGGCTCCTTTCACAGACGGAGCAGCCGGGCTAGTCGTAGCAACAGAAACATACATGAAAAAACACAAGCTCGAGCCGATGGCAGAGATAATAAGCTGGGCTTCTGTAGGAGTAGACCCTAGCATAATGGGCTACGGCCCAGTAGATGCGACTAAGAAAGCGCTGAAAAGAGCAGGGATGGACTTGAAACAGATGGGGCTGATAGAGATGAACGAGGCTTTCTGCGCGCAAGCAATGGCATGCATCAAGCAGCTGAGCAAAGACTACAAGCTTGACGAGGACGAGTTCAGAAGCATAATCAACGTCAATGGCGGAGCGACAGCGCTTGGCCACCCGTTAGGCGCTACCGGCGCGAAGATATTGACCACCTTAACGTACGAACTGCTAAAAAGGCCTGACGTAGAATACGGCTTAGCCACGATGTGCATCGGGATGGGGCAAGGCGACGCGATAATAGTAAGAAACTGCAAATATAAGTAAAGTTAGGGGGGTTAGGATGGTTAAAGAAAGCTTAGTTAAGAAGATTAGTAAATGCTTAGGCGTTCTAGCATTAAGCGCAGTAATAGGCAGCGGGATTTGTTATTCTAAGGAGATTAACCCTAAAGGGCATAAGATTCCTGACGAAGCTCAGCTAGACAAATACTTAGGCCACAGGTATGAAGACCTGACAGACAAGATAGGCGGCAAAGAGACCCGCTTCGATTACTATATCGTAGAAGATCCGAGCAAGGACGTAGAGTCTATCGAGACTACAATAGCGAGCGTAAATGGAAAAGTCTTCGCTTATGGGATAACAACAAGATCCAACCAGCATGATGAAGACGGAATAACTATTGGGGACTTCTACACGATATACGACGAAGACGGAGACGGTATCTTCGAAACTAAATACTCAGACATGGAAACGTTTGACAAGTGCATGGAAGGAAAATTCTTGCCTGACTGGGTATTGAAATAAGGAGAACAAGATGGGGAGGAAAAATTACAAGCTTGAGAATACGCTTGGAAGGCTCATCAAAGAGTTACGGGACAACAATTACGAAGTCGAACAGATATCAGACCTAGATGGGCATGGCAGCGGGTTGTTCTATATCAACACGAGAGAGGAGCCGAACCCTGATGACGACGGCTACATGATAGGTGAGATAAACCTTGGAAACGACGGCACGAGACTTACCTTAACAATGTACGACTCCAGCAAGAGCCGCAAAAAAGTCTTGAACATAGCCAAGAAATATTTAGAAAAGCCCCACAAAACGAAGACTAGGTCTGCAAAGAATAAACTTCTAGAATATAAGCATCATCAATGGGTTAATGATGGTTAT
>VGLX01000198.1 GCA_016866645.1 Candidatus Woesearchaeota archaeon
TGAATATTCCATATGAAACTACGGTGTGAATCTATGCGAGAAATACGGAAAATTTATGTCACTCTCGGAAAAACACTTCTCCACAGGAAACAATGGGGTGGGTACTATCGTTTCGAGTGCAACAATGTTTAAATATTAAATCCGCACATAAAAGAACTAACATGGAAAAGAGGTTGAATGATTTCTTCGAAAGCTACCTAAAAAAAGACCCTCTATTCACCGATAAGAAAACGCTGCAATCGTCATATACTCCTGAGAAGATCATACACAGGGAAAAACAGATACAAGAAATCGCACAAATCCTCGCCCCTAGCTTAAGACAAGAGAAACCATCCAACCTGTTCATATACGGGAAAACAGGAACAGGCAAAACATGCGTCGTCAAATACGTAACGCAACAGATGGAGGACGTGGCAAAAAGAAACGACCTGCAGCTTAAGATAATCTATCTCAACTGCAAATCACAAAAAGTAGCCGACACCGAATATAGGGTGATAGCCCAGCTCATCCGGGAGCTTGGCGAAGAAATACCTACAACAGGCCTCCCGACAAAAGACGTCTACGATTTCTTCATAAAACTACTGGAAGAAAGAAAGATACTGCTAATCCTGATACTCGACGAAATAGACCACCTAGTCAAAAAAATAGAGGATGGGATACTCTACACCCTCACAAGAATGAATGTAGAACTGAAAACCAGCGAGGTCTCAATCATAGGTATAAGCAACGACCTGCAGTTCACATCATACTTAGATGCGAGGGTGAAAAGCTCACTGGCAGAGGAAGAGATAACTTTCCCACCATATGATGCGGTACAGCTTAAGAAGATATTAGAAGAACGATCAAGAATAAGCTTCAAAAACGGGGTTTTAGAAGAGGGGCTAATAGAAAAATGCGCTGCATACGCGGCACGAGAGCATGGTGACGCGAGAAGAGCATTAGAGCTTTTAAGAGTTGCAGGCGAACTGGCGGAGAGAGAAGGGAAAAACAAGGTCACTATGGAGCACTTAGACCTTGCACAAGAGAAGATAGACAAAGACAGGATGCTGGAAGCTGTAAGGATAAACCCTAAACACTTCCAGATAACACTACACTCAATACTGCACCTTAAGCAAAACACCAACAACAGCACAGGAATCTTCACAGGGGACGTCTATGAAGTGTATAAAGAATCCAGCAGGAAATGCGGGCTACCACCCTTAACACAAAGGAGGGTGTCAGACATAATAGCAGAAATGGACATGCTGGGGATGATACAAACAAAGGTCATAAGCAAAGGAAGATACGGCCGCTCAAGAGAGATCAGAGTCGACCTCCCGCAACCAACCATCGAAGAGATGAACCAAATTCTAAAACAAGGACTCAACGTATGAAAGCAGAGATAATCGCATCCCTACTAGAAAAAGGGTACCTGGTGAGTCCAGAATTCCTTGAAAACTTAGAGGACTCCTTCAATGCTGAAGAGTTCATACAGAAGATACAAACAAGCACAGACAACAAGTGCAACCTCATATTAGATAAAAACTCCCGCAAAATAGTTTCACATGGGATTATGCAAGAAGAGAGGAGATCATGTGAAGCCCTACAAGGGCTAGACTTGTTACAGACAAACGTCGAAATAATCAACGATTACGTCGAAGATGACAAGAAAAGAGAGATACAAGACTTCGTCAAATATTTCAAGCACAGGTACTCTTACTTGAGAGAAGTCTTGCAGGGAAGAGCGGAACTAAGCGGGCCTGTGTCTATCAACAGGCTGTCAAGCAAGAACAAAGGGGAAAAGATGGCCTTGATAGGGATAGTGGTTGACAAAAGGACCACTAAAAATGGGAACATAACTGTCACGCTGGAAGACCCTACAGGCACGATAAACATCCTGGCAAGAAAGGACAAAGAAGAGGTCTACAACGCAGCAAAAAATTTAGTATTAGACGAAGTGATAGGGGTTAACGGCTCATTCGGGGACAACATACTTTTCGCTAACAACATACTCTTCCCGGACATACCTTTGACGAAAGAATTGAAAAAATCAAAAGATGACGTCTACGCGGTATTCATATCAGACATACATGTGGGGAGCAGGATGTTCCTTCCGGAAGACTTCCAAAAATTCTTAGACTGGATAAACTGCGAATACGGGACTGACGAGCAGAAAGAGATAGCCAAGAAAGTGAAATACTTATTCATAGTGGGGGACTTGGTAGACGGAATAGGGATATACCCTGAGCAGGATAAAGAGCTTAACATCAAAGATATTAATGAGCAGTACAAGAAATGCGCAGAATACTTATCCCAGATAAGGCAGGATATAAAAGTGATAATAAGCCCAGGAAACCACGATGCGTTAAGGATATCAGAACCGCAACCCAAGATAAGCAATAAATTCGCAGAGCCTTTGCACAAATTAAAGAACATAACATTAGTTACCAACCCTGCAATGATTAATATCCACGCCTCAAAAGAATTCCCCGGCTTTGACGTCCTCCTATACCATGGGTACAGCTTTGACTATTACGTGAGCAACGTAGATGCCATAAG
>VGLX01000199.1 GCA_016866645.1 Candidatus Woesearchaeota archaeon
GGATCACGAGATGAAACCTCCACGTGAAACAATTCTTTCGGTTAAAGTTGAGCAGCTGGCTTCGAATGGAAACGGATGGATAAAAACAGTGGGGGGTAGTTTAGGTTCAAAGGCGCAATCCGTACAAAAGACTTCTGATGGAGGATACGTAATTGCAGGATGGACGCATTTTAATGCAACAATGCCTTCCGGAATAACAGTGCCACCTGGAGCGAGAAGTACCGTAAGAGGGGCATATCTTGCCAAGACTGATGCAAACGGAAACTTGGTTTGGGAGAAGAGTTTTGAGGGAGAAGTTCTGGAGTCCGTACAGGAGGCCCCTGACGGCGGATATGTTGTGCTCGGGACATTGGAAGGGCTTGCAAACCTGATCAAGACAGATACGAATGGAAACGTGCTGTGGAATAGGACACTTAGTAAAAATCTTAACGATGCGCTGTATTCACTTCGGTCAGTTTCTGAGGGCGGGTATATCCTCGTCGGTACGACTAGCGGCCATGGCGCAACTCTCTGCGAAGATTATCCACAAGCGATCGGGTTCAATTCGAAAATTCCGAATAGCGCATCTGCTGATGTATATATTGTAAAAACGGACGCAAATGGAAACATATTATGGGAGAAGGCGATTGGAGGAGCGCGTTTTGACGTAGGGAATTATGTGCAGGAAACTTCTGACGGCGGATACATTATAACCGGGATAACAACATCCTTTAGTGAAAGAGGAGTCGAAGATGTATACCTCCTAAAGATAGACCGACAAGGCAATAGATTGTGGGAAAAGGCAATAGGAGGAAACAAGAGCGAGATAGGATATTCTGTCCAGCAAACCAGTGATGGCGGCTACATAATTGCTGGGCTGACTGTCTTCACGATAATAGCAGAAGACAGGGGTGAAGGAGGTTATGCAAGACAATCGGATGTATACCTGATAAAAACAGATAATAACGGGAATATATTGTGGGAAAAAACATTCGGTGGAAACACTCAGGATAGAGGATTCTCAGTGGAACAGACATCAGACAGCGGATATATTGCTACTGGAGAAACAGATGGATATCTTTACCTTCTTAAAACAGACGCTAAAGGAAATATTATTTGGGAGAAGGCATTCGAAAGCGAGGAAGGTACCAAACCTTTCATAGGAAGATACGTCCACCAAACAAATGATGGAGGTTATGTGGTTGTTGCAAATACTTTTCATACATCAAGACCCGAGTATCAACCGATATATCTAATAAAAACAGATGGAAATGGAAATATTTGAAATGCCATGAATCGTTATGCATGCCAACCGCATGGTAGATTATGTTGCCAAAAAATCTCAATTTAGGTGACGTTTACTTTACAGCTCAATATTCAGTAAGTTTTATATAAACCATGTTTCTTTTATCTCTTTATCCGTTTTAATCCTTAAGCGATTTAAAACACTTTAAGCATGATAAAAACTGTAGGGCTTATAGGCTTGGGAAAGATGGGTTTAAGGATGGCCTTGCACCTCTCAGAAAGGGGTTACACCCCGCTAGCTGCAGATATAAACATTGAAGCTGTTAAAACAGCCGAAAAACAGGGTATTTTAAGCACAACTTCTATACAAGACCTAACACGAAAGGTCCCTAAGCCCAAGGTGGTAATACTGTCTGTAACAGCCGGAAAGCCAGTAGACTCAGTCATAAAACTGATTAGTCCGCACCTATCAAAGGGTGACGTTATAATCGATTCAGGTAACTCGTTCTATAAGGACTCGCAGATGCGCGCAAGAAGCCTAAAGAAGAAAGGTATAACCCTCTTAGATGTAGGCGTTAGCGGAGGAATAGGCGGTGCAAGAAAAGGCGCTTGCCTTATGATTGGCGGTGATGAAAAAACGTTCAAAAAATTAGAGCCCTTGTTCAAGGACTTGTCAAGGGACGGATCATACGCTTACTTCGGAAAGTCAGGATCTGGCCACTTGGTCAAAGGTTTTCATAACCTTATAGAATATGGCTACTTGCAAGCATTGTCAGAAGGAGTCTCATGCCTGCAAAAAGTTTCTGAAAAAGAAAAGATAAACTTGGACCTAAAAAATGTCTGCAAGACATGGAACAATGGCAGCATAATAGAATCCAAACTTGTTAAGTACTTAGAAAAAGCTTTAGAACAAAATCCGGATCTAAAAGGTATAAGCGGTTCAGTATTCGGACAGTCACAGAAAGAGATGGAAAAACTAGTCCTATTAGCCAAGCAGAACGGCATACATGTCCCATCGTGCAAAGCCGCTCTTGATGCAAGAAAAAAATCCCAAAAAAAGCCTACTTTGAGCGGCAGTATAACCAACGCTGTAAGGAACGTATTCGGAGGCCATAAGGAGTGGGCAAAACAGTAATCGGCTTAGACATCGGCACGTCAGCTATAAAAACAGTAGCCTACAGTTTAGAGAACGGGGTTTTGCTTTCTGAAAGAACAGAGATTCCTGCAAGAATATCCGACGGAAAAACAATAAACCCTGAAGAATTAGCAAGAATAGTGATCAGTCTTCTTTCTAAAACCGT
>VGLX01000200.1 GCA_016866645.1 Candidatus Woesearchaeota archaeon
TCCCGTCTACCGAGTCATGCCTCCACTTGCCTTCCTGGACTAGCTTGTCAAGCGCTTCGATGAAGTCAAGTCCTATGTTCGGGTCGTAATTCTCGTTGATTATGATCCCGGCAGTTGCATGTGGCACGTAAACTATTACAATTCCCTCTTTTATCCCTTTGACAAGCTCTTCCACTCTTTTAGTTATGTCTATGACTTCTTGCTTCTTACTTGTTGAAAGCTTGATAGTGCTCATCTTATCTGCTTTTCTATCTTAAGAACTTCTTTCAGCTTAGCCTGCCTTTCCTTGCCGTGTATGCCGCATTTTATCACCGGTATGTTCCAGGCTACTGCCAAGTGGCTTATCGTAGCGTCCATAGTCTCGCCTGAGCGGTGGCTTATCACAGGGGTGATGCCGTTTTCTAATGCGAAGTCTACTGCTTGCTTAGTCTGAATCAGAGACCCTATCTGGTTAGGCTTGATGATGACAGCGTTTATGCATTCCTTAGCCATTTTCAGCCTCTCAAGGTTTGTCGTTGTCAGGTCATCACCGCAGACTAATGTTGAGGTTTTGCTTTTCAGCTTCTTGAACCCTTCAAAATCCTCCTCGCACAACGGGTCCTCGATGTAGACCAGGCTGTACTTCTTCGCTAAGCCGGCCATGAAGCTTATCTGCTCTTCTGGAATGAGTTTTTTTTCACGGACATCTTTTGAGTAGTTTTTATATTCGTAACTGTTATTCTTGAAGAATGATGATGACGCTACGTCTAACCCTATTCCGACTTTGATTCCTGTCTCTTTGACTGCTTTGTCTACAATTTCTTTTAGCGTATCAAGTATCGTCGTAGTATCTAGCTGCGGCGCCCATGCCCCTTCATCAGTGAGGCTTTTCACTTTCAGCCTCTTGCCCACTATCTTATGGATGTGCTCGTTGATGAACTTAGCATCTTTAAACCTTTCAGTATCGGGCAATAATAAGAACTCTTGTACGTCTGGCTTGGCTGGGCTTTTGATATGCGCTCCTCCACCGATGACGTTCCCTAAAGGCATCGGCACTTTTGAAGCGTCAAGGTTCAGGAATTTCCATATCTTGTTCTTAGAAGCGGCTTTTAGAATCGCGAATTCTAAAGCTATCATAGGATTACCCTTAACCACCGGAAGTATCGCTTCTACTTCTTCCAAGTCCGACAAGCACTCTACGCTCAAGCCTGCGAATCCTTTATACTCATTAATGAATCTTATAGCATAATCCAAACCGTCATCAGGATAAGCCTGCACTTCGTGCTCGCCAGTAGAAGCGCCTGAAGGTGCGGCAGCAGAGAACTTACCGTTAACAGTCACTTCTATAGTAGGCTGCTTTCTAGAATTCAGAACCTTCCTGGCTTTTACACTCTTTATTATCATAAAAAATATAATAATAAAAAAAGTATTTAAAACTTATTGTTCAACTGTTGCTTTCTGGGGCAGAGGCCTTCGGATAGTTATCGGCAGTATGTCTTTCTCGAATTCTCTTTTGGCTATCTCTATAGGGTTGAACTTTATGCTCTCAAGTTCCCCTGGGGAAAGCTTCAAGAGTATCGGTGCTCCCATCGCTAATTGCAAAGCCCTAGCGCCGATAATCCTTGCCTTTTCGTATTTTGTGTATTTCATTTGAACAGCTTCCTGAGCTCTTCTGCTTTTCGCAAGCTAAGCTCTGCCATGTGGTTTATGTCTTCTGAAACAAACGGGTGAGTCCCTCCTTTCTGCATGGCACACAGGTTTGTGTGGTCAGTCGAAACTAGTGTGAGCCTAGCGTCTGCAGCTTCCTCTTCCCTAGTGCTCGGGTCGATTATAAACTTATCTCCTATCTTGAGCACCGTACATGCCATCGGCATGCATTCCAAAGGTACAGGTTTGTCCGTTTTTTCAGAGTATTTAACCTTTCCGGTTTCTTCGTCGTAAGCTGGGAACTTGGCATCTCTCAATGCTGCGAAAGCTGCTAAAGCTGCTGCGTCAAAAAGGTTACCATCATCATTTATAGGGTATATGTCTATGAATAGTAACCATACCTTCTCGCCAGGTTTTATGCACAGCTTCTTGAAGTCTATAGTTTTAGACTCTCTAATCCCTCTGTCGACTACCCTGGATAGCTCTATGGATTCTACGTCAGGTGGTCCTGATTCGAACTCTGGTGAGGATAAAGGCAGCAGTTCTGCATTGACCATTATAGTGCCTTCGTCTGGCTTGTCAGGGAAAGGGTCTCCGACTTCCATCTTAACTCCGGCTACTACTTCTGTCTCGCCTATCTTGACTCTTGCTGAGCCTTCTGCAGACTTAGCTGACACGCCATACTCGACGGTTATCTTCCTGTACTCGTCCATCTTCCTGTTGTCTTCTCTGATCCCTCTTTGTAATAAAGCCCGTATGTAACTTTTTGTTCCGCTTGTCATTTTTA
This sequence comes from Candidatus Woesearchaeota archaeon, assembly GCA_016866645.1. GTDB lineage: Archaea > Nanobdellota > Nanobdellia > SCGC-AAA011-G17 > VGLX01 > VGLX01. The sequence goes on from VGLX01000200.1 coordinate 2,414, forward strand.
GTTCACTCCATACTTATCTTTCAGCGCTTTTATCTGCACTTCGTTTATCTTGCGCGCTGCTTTCTTAGCGTTTTCAACTAGTTCTTTCAGCTC
>VGLX01000201.1 GCA_016866645.1 Candidatus Woesearchaeota archaeon
ACTCGTGCAGGATGATAGACGTCGTCAAGATGCTAGGAAAATGAAAGCCAAGACACTAGATGATTTCAGCTTCAAAGGAAAAAGGGTCATCGTAAGGGTCGACCTTAACAGCGAGATAATCGACGGGAAAGTAAGCCTTTCTGAAAGGTTCTTAGCACCGGTAAAGACGATAAAGGAGCTGGTCAAGAAAAAAGCTAAGATAGTCTTATTAGCGCATCAAGGAAGGCCTGGGAAAGACGACTACTCAAACCTAGAACAGCACGCCAAACTGCTAAACAAGTATGTCAAATTAAAATTCGTTCCAGACGTGATAGGAGAGAAAGCTGTTAACGCGATAAAGAGCCTGAAAGATGGAGAAGTCTTGCTTTTAGATAACGTCCGTGGATTGAAAGAAGAGTTCGAGCCCAGCAAAGACAACATTATGGCAAAGACCTTAGCACCATTATTCGACTACTATGTCAACGACGCCTTTTCAAACTCGCACAGGAACCACACTTCGATGGTCACTTTCGCACAGATGCTCCCGTCCTGCGCCGGAAGAGACTTGGAAGAAGAGCTGACAAGCTTAGAGAAGATAAAGATAGATGATTGCTTGTTCATCCTCGGCGGGTCAAAACCAGAAGACAACTTATTATTACTAAAAAATAAGAACGTGATAACCTGCGGGATATTCGGACAAGTCTGTTTAATATCAAAAGGCTACAACTTAGGCGCCCAGAACGAGTTCTTAAAAGACAAGTTACAGTACGTTCCTAAGATAAAAGAGTCAGTAGAACACGTAGAAACACCAGTAGACCTGGCAGTCAAGATTGACGGCAAGAGAAAAGACCTGAAGCTTGAAGAGTTCCCTTCGAAATACGAGATATTTGACATAGGGCCGGAGACTATGAAAAAATACGTGGAGAAGATAAAAAACGCTAAAGGGATATTCTGGAAAGGCACGGCAGGATACTGCGAAGACGAACAATTTTCTGTCGGTACGAAAACATTGCTTAAAGCCGTGACGGGATCTAAGGCATTCTCAATCCTCGGCGGAGGACACACGACAACCGCTCTTGACAGGATGAAGATAAGCAAGAAAAAGATAGGGCATATAAGCCTCAGCGGAGGAGCATTAGTAAACTACATGGCTGGAGAGAAACTCCCGGCTATAGAAGCTTTGCAAAATGTTTGATGTAATAACCCTAGGCAGCGCAGTCATAGACTTCTTCCTAGCTACCGGAGTCCATGAGAGAAGGCATGAGATATGCTACCCTGCCGGAACGAAGATAGCAGTAAAAGACTTGAGGTACTCTACAGGCGGCGGAGGGACTAACACCTCAGTATCATTCTCACGATTAGGCTTGAAGACTGCATGGCTAGGCAAGATTGGCACTGATGTCAACTCAGAGGTCATACTTAAAGAGATGAAAAAAGAAAAAGTAACCTTCTTAGGATCGAAATGCGAAGACAAGACAGGAATATCTGTGATACTTGACAGCGAAGAGCACGAACGCACAGTCCTGACCTACAAAGGCGCCAATGATGACATGAAATTCTCAGAAGTCAAGCTTAACAAGCTTAAGACTAAATGGTTTTATTTCGCGTCGATGATGGGCGAGTCTTTCAAAACACAAGAGAAGCTAGCAGAGTTCGCCTCGAAAAAAGGGATAAAAATCGCCTACAACCCTAGCAGCTACCAGACTAAGCAAGGGGCAGAAGCTTTGAAAAACGTATTAAAGAATACGGAAGTGTTGATACTTAACAAAGAGGAAGCGCAGATGCTCTCTGGCAGTGGAGACTTCTTGAAAAAGCTCAGAGAGCTAGGCCCGAACATAGTATGCGTGACTAACGGCAAAGAAGAAACAGTAGTTTACGACGGGAAACACAAATACTCAGCAAATCCACACGACTTCACAGGCAAAGAGAGGACAGGCGCAGGAGACGCTTTCGCATCCACGCTGGTAGCAGGGATAATAAAAGGGGAGAGCATGGAATTATGCTTGCAATTAGCGACCACCAATTCAGAATCAGTCATAAAATACTACGGAGCAAAAAACATATTGCTCACTTGGAAAGCGGCTTTGAAAGAGCTGCGCAAGAATCCTGTAAAAGTAACAAAAGAGGTGTATTGAATTTGAAACCAAAACTTTCAACCATAACAACCGACGGAAAATCGTTACTCTTGGCTTACGACCAAGGCTTAGAGCACGGACCTACAGACTTCGACGACAAAAACGTAGACCCTGACTACATACAAGAGATAGCAGTTAAAGGGAAGTATAACGGGCTGATATTCCAGAAAGGAGTAGCTGAGAAGTACTACAACTGCAAAATACCATTGATACTGAAGCTCAACGGAAAAACCAACCTTGTCAAAGGGGAGCCTATAGCCGCTCAGCTCTGCTCAGTCAAAGAAGCCATCGAACTAGGGGCGAAAGCAGTAGGATACACTATCTACGTCGGAAGCGCCCACGAAGCAACCATGTTCAAAGATTTTCAG
>VGLX01000202.1 GCA_016866645.1 Candidatus Woesearchaeota archaeon
CCCGCAGACGCCGCACAGCGAAGCAGTAGTCGAGCTCGTGCCCAAGGGTTCTTAGCCGTGCTTTATCTTAAGAACGAGTATTATCAATGCCAGTGTAGTGCCTATTGCGTTGGCAGATATTATTGGTATATCTTTCACAAGCAGGCCGTAGATCAGCCATAATGAAAATCCTACCACCATTGCTAAGTACATTCCTAATGACAGGTCTTTTGTCTGTCTGGTCTTTAACGTTTTTATCACTTGTGGCAAAAAAGATGCCGTGGTTATAGTCGCGGCCGTTAAGCCCAGGATTGTTATGAAGTCCATGCTGAAGGATTATCGTTTCTTGTTTAAAAGCATAACGCTTTTTTACAAGTCGCTTAGTACAGAAGCCCTACTTCCCGGACTAAATCGTGCTCGTTCTCGTCCAGCCATTTGATGACTTGTTCATTGTTGTGCGGGCATGCCATCAATGCTTTGATAATCCTTTTCTTTTCTTGTTCAGTTTTTATGCTTGAGAAATATTTTATGAATGATTTCGCGTCTTCTTTGTAAAAGCATTTATGCCCTATTTCTATAGGTTTCAGTTTTTCATCCCATATCTGCTCAGAGCTTTTGGCGATTGTTTCAACATCTTGGAGAGACACGTAGCTGTTGTCGATCCTGAACCCTTTTTTTGACAGTCGGGTTAACGCTTCTAACGGGTCGCCCGGCAGCATAGTTATCCTTACTATGTGTTCGATTTCTTTCTCGTAAAACTCCCTTTCTTTATGCCTGTCCTTAGGGGTGTAGCCCATTTGTTTGAGGAGAGTGATGATTTCTTTATACCTCTCGCTAGTGTTGGTCTCTGAAAGTTTTCTGACGATCCTAACATCAACGTTTCCTATCGATCCTTTGCTGTCCCAGTAGGTGTCGAGCTTGTAGCCCGTGTCGGCTAACGTGTCTAAGGTCTGTAAGGCACTTTCGCCAAGGCTTGCGATTTCAAGCACTCTTCCCATCTGCCCTTTTATCCCGCCGGTGTAGTCCCAATTGTTGACCTCTACAGTTTTGTATCCTAGTCTTTTCCTGAGCTTTTCGAACACTTGAGTTACGATTTCATGGCCTGAGTTAGCGGCTTTCTCGATGATGCCTTCTGGCAGTGAAGAGTTAGGCTTGCTGAAAAAAGAGTCGTATCTTGAGTTTTTGATAAATCTAGCAATGCTGAATGCCTTATCTTCTCCAAATTTTAGCATATTCATAATGAATAGTATATTATCTGCCCTATAATCTTTTTTTGTCTTAAAAATCTCTGGTATCTTATGCATGAGATTCAAACATTTCTCGAGCTCTTTCTCGTCTAGAAGCTTCTTGACTACGGTTACATCCTCTTGGCCTATCGATCCTTTCTCATCCCAGTAAGTGTCGAGCTTGTAGCCTGCGCTGGTTAAAGCGTCTAAGACACTTAAGGATTTGCTGCCCATTCCTGCTAGTTCCAGTATCTTGTTGACCTGCCCTTCTATGCCTCCGTTGTAAGCGTAAGATCTCACGTTTATGCTGGTATATCTGAAGTTTTTCTTAAGATTCTTTGACAGTTCGCTAACAGCTTTTATGTCTGATTTCGTTATCGCTTCTAATGTACTGTATGATATCTTGAGATTTTCTTTGCTGAAGCTGTCGAAATAATCAAAATTGTTCAAGAACTCTATGATTCCTGCCTGTTTTTCTTCGTCGAATTTCAGTATGCTCATGATAAACAAAGCGTTGTCTGCTTTGTAGCTGAACTTCTTGACTCCGAAAGAGAGCTTTATCCTGTCCATAAGTGAGAAGTATTTTTCAAGAACGCCTGGCTTGCAGAGCCCAGAGAGGACTTGTACGTCACCGTTACCTATCGAGCCTTTCTCATCCCAGTAAGTGTCGAGCTTGTAGCCCGTCTCAGCCAGTATGTCTATGATGTTCGGGTGTTTGTCCACTATTTTGGATATCTCTATCACTTTTCTTATCTGCCCTTTTAGCCCACCGTCGTAATCATAGACTCTTCCGCTTAGTGTTTTGTAGCCGAAGTTTCTTTTCAGGCTGTCTAAGACTTTATTCGTGTTTTTAGGGTCGGAGTTCATCATTGCCAGCAAGTCATCCGATAATTCTGATGCCCCGTCGTTGAAGAAGCAGAAGCATCCGCCTTGGCTCATGAAATTAATTGCGTTGTCAGAGTCTTTCTCGCAAAGTTTCGAGAGACGCATCATGTTCAGCGCGTTAGTTGCTTGGTACTTGAAGTTGCCTTTGCCGAACGCTTTTCTCACCTTGTTGAGCGTCAGCAGATAATTGTCCAGCATGCCTTCTTTGCACAGCTCTTTGATCACTTTGATGTCGTCTTTTCCTATTGAGCCTTTCTCATCCCAGTAATCGTCGAGCTTGTAGCCTGTCTCGGCTAGTTCTTTTATTATGTTCAAGGCCTGTTGGCCCATGCATGCTATTTCTTTAATTCTTTCCAGCTGCGTTGCCTTTCCC
>VGLX01000203.1 GCA_016866645.1 Candidatus Woesearchaeota archaeon
ACTAGAACAAAAGAGGGGGGGGTTATAAACGTCTCTTACACTCCTTAAAAAATCGCAAGTTTGGGGTATCGATATATTAGTGGCCTCTGCAGTCTTCTTCTCGATACTTTTCCTGTTCTACCAGTACTACACGAATTTTATAAGCAGCGAATCAGGCAGCATTGATGACATAATCGAAGACAGTAAATTAGTCTCCGGGCATTTAGTAAGCTCAGGCTATCCTGATGATTGGGACTCTACTAACGCGACTAGGATAGGTATTACAGACAACAATCAGCGTATAAACTTCACAAAACTCAGTTACTTATCAGAAATGGAGTATAACATGAGCAAAGCTGTTCTTGGCACAAGCTTTGATTATATAATATTTTTTTATAACTCCGAGGGAAACCTTGATAGCATCAACTTGAGTGACAGCGAATCTATAAGCCTCGTTGGTAAGCCCGGCATCACTTACGATAACGTTTATGATGAAGAGCAGCCTGAAAAGCTTATAGTTACTTCAAGATTCTTGATACACAACTCAAGCATTTATAGGATGGTGTTGTACTTATGGGATTGAAGAAAGGTTACTACTTCTTCACTTTAGACGCTATAATCGCGATTATGGTCATACTCATCTTCATAGCGGTTATACCTTCCCTTTATTTTAATAAGCCCCAGCAAGATTCTCTAAACTATTTCTCAGAAGACATCATAGAAGTCCTTTCTACACTTAAAGTTGCAGAGTCTGATAATGCTTACGTCCGTGAATTGATAAGTAATGGGACGATAACAAGACTGAACAACAGCATCCTTGAGCAGGCCGGCGAGTTTTGGGCTTTGAACGAGGCTGGAACTGCAGGAATCTTACTGTCTGAAGTTTTAGGCTCATTAATCCCTGAAGGTTACAACGTAGAAATAGTGATGGAAAAAGATGTTATATCCTCCTCTGTTGAAGGAAATGCTAGGAATCTTGTAAGCGCCAAAAGGCTTATCTCGGGGATAAAAGAAGGCGAAGCAGTCTTAGGGTACACGACTCGAGTTTTTATTTCAGGGATAAACGACCTCAGCACTTCTTCTTACGCGTTCTTCGGAGGATACGTAGGCGATGGCGTTATCACACAAAGGATTCAGATTCCAGAAGTAACATCAATAGAAGAGGGGTACCTAGAGATTAACTCTGGTAACAATTTCGACCTTTATATAAACGAAAAATTCTGCGACACGTTCAACAAAACCTCTTCTGACCCGCTCATAGCAGAGAAGTGGTATCTTAACGATTCATGCCTTAGCACTTCATACTTCCAACCAGGCAATAACGAGATAAAATTCGTTTTTACAGATAACATCTCTAATTTCATAGGCGGAGGATTCATAAGGGTGAAATACTTGAGCTCAAACGTAAACCTTACTTCTTCCAGTTCTACGATAATCGATAAAGAGTGGATTCCTGGCATTCAAGGCGTGATAAACTTATTCTCATCCTTTTACGTCCCCGGCACTCTTAATGATCTAAAATTTTACATTCATTTCATGAGCAATTACAGCATATTCGTTAACGTTGGAAACACGACAGTTTTCGAAAGCAACGGCAGCTCAGATAATCAGACCATAACCTTACAAAACCTTTCAAGCGTTCTAGACTTCACTGATTTAGGCGGCAAGACTATGCCTTTAAAAATAGGCGTGTCTAACATGAGCCTTTTAAGCGGATTCGGAGGGGTTTCCGATGCTGTGTTAATAACTGACAGAACAGGGAGCATGAGCAATTGCGATGTTGACAGTACAAGCTGTATCCATCCTGACTGCAGCAGTGATGCGGGGTGTCAGAACTACCGCAGTGATGTAGCAGTTGATTCCGACAACGTTTTTATAGAAACGATCTTATCAGTTCCAGGCAATAACCTAGGGCTTATAGGGTTTGGTGAGCGTGAATCACCAGTATGCAGCATACATGATATGGGCGATGATAACCTTTCTTTATCCTCTCAAGTGAGTGATTATAATTACGGTGGTGAATGGCAGTCCTGCGGCTACACATGCATATCTTGCGGGGTCGTAGGCGCGACTAAGCTTTTGATGGAAAACCAAGCCCTTTATAATCTAACCCGAGTTTCTGCTGTTAACACCTCTTACTTCCAGCTCGGCGACGGCGGTGCAGGGGTTTCTGTGAACGAAACATTAGAAGTAGACATTGACAGGTCTAAGTTTGTTAAAGGCAGGCTCACAATCTTCGTCAAGAAAGTGGATACTGATGACGGGCATATGGACTGCGTATACTTGAATGATAATTATCTCGGCCGTGCCTGTATCTCCAATGAGGTGAATTCTTATGGCTGGCAGACCTGCTCTTACCCGCTGAAGCCAGAGTGGGTTAATGACGGGAACAACACTGTCAAAATAACCGCGGGAACAGTAGGCACTGATTGTGATGCGACCGAAGGAACGAATGATGAAATGTATCTTAAAGAAACTAGGCT
>VGLX01000204.1 GCA_016866645.1 Candidatus Woesearchaeota archaeon
ACCTTGAGGTATCAAGTCTTTTATCTTTTCAAATGTCTTTTCCTCAACCCACTTATTGATTAATTGCCTTTCACCTTCATAATTATTCTTAAAATCCATATTGCTTACCTTACCGCCGTAGTGTTTTTCAACGGTGTTGAAGTATTTTTTGATGAACTCATAATCCTTTTCTGCCCACAACGCATTAGCAGTGTTTAGCCGGTAGTCCTTTTCTCCAGAGTTGATATCAGCCATCAGCTTCGCAGAGCCTTCTCTCAAAGCCTTTTTCGCTGGGAAGTGAAACACTTCTTTCATCTCATTTGCAGTCTTGCCTTTAGCCCCTTCATAAGTCATAGCCAAAGCTGTCGAAATGCTGTATGGCGAGAAGAATATGTTTTCATCTTTGCTGCTATACTGCATATAAAGGTCCAACGCGAATCTGTTATTTGCCCCTACCACGCTCTCGAGAGCGGACGATTTTGGTTTGTTTTCAGTCCCCATAAGCAGGCGGTAAGGATCATAAATTTAAAAATATGATTATTATAAAAAATAAAACAAAAATTCCATTATAATTTGACTAAACCTAAAAAAACAAGAGCAATAAAATTTATATATAAGTTTCGACCGTTTTAATATTAAGAACAAAAGATGGTCTGGTATAAACAGTTAAAGTTTGATGAGAATCCTTTAGATTCTAGGCCGAACCCTAACCTTATCAACATGGAGGACCAGGAAGAGCAGCTGATAAACCATATCAGCAAGGAAGAGATATGCTTCATAAACGGCCCTACAGGCTCGGGCAAGACCAGCCTTTTGCTAAAAGTCAAGAAGAAGCTCAAAGACCACAAGTTCATCTACTTAGACGCTGATGACTTGCCAAAAAACTTTGACTTAGAAGAGGAATTAAAAAAACAGAGGAACTTCTTTGACATGCTCACACTAAAAAAGTATCCTTCTAAGAAGCCTGTACTGATAATAGACGAGTTCCAGGCTACAGACCCTAACCTTGTATTAAAAGCCAGGAGCAAGTGGGAGGCTAATGAGCAGAGGACTTTGAGGAGCATAATAATCGCCCAGATTGACAAGCACCTAAGTAACACCTCAGGATCATTTAAGGAAAGGCTGGGCAAGAGGATGATAAGCCTAAACATAATAGACAACAAAGGCATGAAGGACATGCTTAAGATGAGGCTTAACAACACCAGGACAAAGACTAATTATGCTGACAAGTTCACAGAAGAGGCGATTAATCTTTTGATAAAGTGCGCTGACAACAGCCCAAGAAGATTATTAGAATATACTGACCTGATATTCGACTTCCACTACACTAAGTTCAAGCATCTGAACCCTATACTAAAAGGGAAAGACTACAGGATATCCCACTTCGTAATAGAAGACATCTTGAACGACAGGGGGATAATAGTCGAAGAGTTCAAGAAGAAAGACCTCAGGAACAAGAGGATACCTTTCGACGAGAAGTTCGATGAAGAAGAGAGGAAAGTCCTGCAGTTCGTACTGGAGCATGACTACGCGACTTCTAAGGAGATATCGCAAGGCTTAGAAATGTCACCTGTGAAAGTAGGGACTCTGATAGGCACGCTCAAGCTTAAAGAAGGGATAGTAGTATCCGGAAGAAGAGGCAAGTACAAGGTCTACGAGATAAGCCCGGGCGTCAAGCGGGCTATGATTAAAGAATAATCGGGGGTTTAAGATGGGTTTTTTATTAGACTACGAGCTTTACGCAACTGAGATATACTATCAAGACAAAGAGTTCACCCCTAAACAGCTCGGAGAGTATTTTGACAGGACAGAAAAGCAAACATTCGCTGATCAAAAGCATATAAAAAAAGTCACAGATATCTCACGAAAACTTTTAACCGGCATAATAAGTAAACATAACACCAAGCTAGATGATACCTTAGAAGCGAAAACTTCTAGTGTGGGAAGAGAGTTAGCCCATCTTGCATTGTTGCATTGTGATATGTGTTGGCTGATAAGCCTCGACTCTGAAAACTTTGAAAAACACTTGAACGATTACTCTGCGTGGGTTAAGTGAACCTCCCCACCGCTGAGCGGATGGGGCATCTGGCTATCCCAAGTTTTGGGCGTCGCCAGTCCATTCTTGCTTCATCGACATTCCCAACGGAGCATCTCCGCAAGCGTTGATTCCCGCGGTCCCTACGGTATTTTCCAAAGCTGATGCTTTGATAATCATAGCAGACATCACATCCCTGTCAATCATCCGACCACATTCTTCACATTTATGAGTTCTTACTGCTAACGACTTCTCAACTCGATTTCCACAGATGCAATACTGTGACGTTCCTCTAGCGTCAACTTCTACGATTCGTCCACCAGCCTCTTCCGCTTTGTAAGACAAAAACTGTAGAAACCTCCGCCAACCAGCATCACTAATAGATTTTGCCAAGTAACGATTCTTAACCATACTC
>VGLX01000205.1 GCA_016866645.1 Candidatus Woesearchaeota archaeon
ACGAGCACAACAGGAGCTGCTGCTGTCGACGCGTCAGAAGGTATAGTAAGGACTTTAAGCGTTAACGATGCGCTGGTCATAAGCTTGGGTGATAAAGGCGGCGGAAGCGCAGGCGGAAGCACTTCGCACCAGATAGTCGTTGAGAAGATAACTTCAGACTCAGTGACTTTGAAGATCTACTCAGAGCCTATCGAACTCGTATTAAAAGTGGGTGATAAGAAGAAGGTTGACGTGGACAAAGACGGGATACTGGACATCTTGATAGAACTGAGAAGCATCAACGTGCCTAAGCAGACAGCAGACATATACTTCGAAGACATAACGCCTAAGAAAGAGCCAGTGCCTGCTGAAGAAGAGAAAGAAGTTGAAGAGATGCCCCAAGTGCCTGTGACTGGACAAGTCGTTAAGGAAAAACCTCCTGTCACCCCTGTTGAGAAAGCTAGCAAGTTAGGAAGATGGTTCGTCTTGTTAGGAATCCTCGCCTTGATAGCAATAGTAATGGGCGGGTATGGCCTGTCAGGCGGCGCTATTAGAAGGATGCTGCAGGCAGGGTCGCAGCGTGATAACATCGGAGAGCAGAACGAGAAAGAAAAATAACTATTTTTTTCTTTTTTTTTATTCTAATCTTTTGTCTATTTTCTTTGCGATTTTTTCCATTTCTTGGAATGTCTCTTCTATGTCTGTTTCTAACTCTTTGATAAGCCTGTATAACGTCTTTGTCCTTAGTTTGTACATGTTCTTTTGGTTGATTATCAAGCCTTCTTCTGACAGCTTGCTTATATGGTGTATGACTGTTCCTCGGGTTATGTGTGTGCTTTGGGCTATTTCATCGCTTGTTAAGCCTTTATGGTTCTTTAACAGCTCTAAGAATACCCTGTAGCAGCTCTTTTCTTTATCCCGTTCACCGAATAGACCTAATGATTGGCAGAGCCATTGTATCTCTTCATTTATCTCGTTCCTTGGCTTTTCAATTCTTAATATGGTGACTCTCATCAATACGCTTATAGCACCGAAAAGTATATAAAGGTTATGTTCATAATAAATAAACGTTGTTGACTTTAAATCAACATACAGCGAGGGGGACTATGGTAAGAAAACCAGAAGACAAAAGACCTGAACAAACAGCAAGTATCAAACCTACAGAACAAAATCCTGCTGGAGAAGAAAAAGAGAAACAACTAAAAGAAGCCCAACAAAAAACAGCAGAATACTTAGACCACCTGCAAAGGCTACAGGCAGAATTCGACAACTACAGAAAAAGAACAGAAAAAGAAAGACAACTAATAATAAAACAAGCCAACCAAGAGCTGATACAAAAAGTATTAATCATAATAGACAGCCTTGAGCTTGCATTCAAGACAATAAAAACAGAAGACGACTTCTCAAAAGGCATCAAGATGATATATTCAGAGATCTACACTCTGCTGGAAAAAGAGGGGCTAAGGAAAATCGAATGCTTAGGAAAAAAATTCGACCCGCACATCCACGAAGCCATGCTGCAGAAAGAATCGGACAAGCCAGAAGGGACAATACTCGAGGAGATGCAGAAAGGGTACATGCTAAACGACAGGGTGATAAGATTCTCAAAAGTCATAGTCAGCAAAGAAAAAACTGATAATACACCTTTAGGAGGTAAACAAAATGAGTAAAACATTAGGCGTGGATCTTGGGACTTCGAACAGTGCAGCGGCTGTGATGCAGGGGGGCAGAGCGATTATAGTTCCGAGCGCAGAAGGATCATCAGTGTACGGAAAAGCATTCCCATCAGTGGTAGCTTTAACAAAAGAAGGCACCATGCTCGTAGGAGAACCAGCAAAAAGGCAGGCAGTAAGCAACCCTGACGGGACGATAATGGCCGCCAAGAGGAAGATGGGCAGAAAACACGTCTACAAAGTGCAAGGCAAAGAATTTACGCCACAACAGATATCAGCGTTCATACTGCAGAAGATAAAACGTGACGCTGAAGAGTTCTTAGGAGAAAAAGTAAGCAAAGCAGTGATAACCGTGCCAGCATACTTCGACGACGACCAAAGGCAAGCCACGAAAGACGCAGGGATAATAGCAGGGCTAGAAGTTGTCAGGATAATAAACGAGCCAACCGCGGCAGCGATGGCATATGGCTTGGATAAGAAAGAGCACGACCATAAAATCCTAGTTTTCGACTTTGGTGGAGGGACACTAGACGTCACAGTAATGGACCTAGGCGGAGGAATATTCGAAGTCAAGTCCACATCAGGAGACACGCAGCTAGGCGGAACAGACATGGACGAAGCAGTGATAAGATTCGTATCTGAAGACTTCAAAGAAAAAACAGGATTGGACTTGAGCAAGGACACGACCGCTTACCAAAGACTAAGAGAAGCCTGCGAAAGGGCAAAGATAGAACTCTCAACAGTAATGGAGACTGACATAAATCTGCCGTTCA
>VGLX01000206.1 GCA_016866645.1 Candidatus Woesearchaeota archaeon
ATGGAGAATACTCGAAAAAATCATAGGATGCCTAAGAACCGACCAAGGACAACGAACAACAGAAACCATGCTAAGCCTGTTCAGCACATGGGACCTCAGAAAAATCAACTCCTACCACCAACTAAAATCCATCCTCTAAGCTTAATACATACCTTTCAAGCTAAAAAAGCTTTAAACCGCGATTAAATAGAGTTTAATCGCTATACGCAAAAATATTTTGAAGTTGCTAAACTAAGTATAATCACTTAAAAGCGGAGTGTAAGTTTTGGGTTTCCTTTCCTAAACTTTTATACTGCTTCTATAGCTTTCTTAAACTCGTGTATGAGCTCTTTAGGTACGAATATACCGTTCTTTCCAGGCCCGGTGTATCGTCCGCTCTTGACGAATTCTCTTAGGCTTAGCCCTTCGTGGACTACTCCTTTCCTGTCGGTCCAGCTTGACCTTTCTATCTTCAATGTTATGCTGTCGGTTTTTTTCAGTTCTGCCATTTTTTGATCCCCCTGAGTGTTATTCTCCTTAAATATCGGTCGTATATATTATATAATAGGTCTTTTTAAACTTTTCTAAATAATAAGTATATAATACTTTTAAGAATTACTATTATAATAAGGTACACTGGACATTCTTTTACTTGATTAAAACTGGTTGCTTAATACTGGTTAGCCGGTGGTGGGCTATTAGCCGGCGGGGAGTGTGAAGCCCTTGCGAATCAAAAAGTTTTAAAAACCGGACATGCCCATAAGGCGTTTATGAAAAAACTAAAAGGAAGCAAAACAGAAAAGAACTTGCTGAAGGCTTTCGCAGGCGAGAGCCAGGCGAGGAACAGGTACACCTACTTCTCATCCACAGCTAGGAATGAGGGTTACGAGCAGATATCAGCGATATTCCAAGAGACAGCTGACAACGAGAAAGAGCACGCTAAGCTGTTCTTCAAGTTCTTAGAAGGCGGAGACGTAGAGATAACAGCAGCCTACCCTGCAGGCAAGATAGGGACTACAGCAGACAACCTCTTGGCAGCAGCAGAAGGGGAAAAGGCAGAATGGGGAACCATCTACCCGGAATTCGAGAAAACTGCCAAGGAAGAAGGCTTTGAAGAGGTAGCCAAGGCTTTCAAAGAGATAGGAGAGGTGGAAGAGCAGCACGAGAAAAGGTACAGGAAGCTGTTAGAGAACGTTAAGAATAAGACAGTGTTCGTAAAAGACAAAGTCGTGAAGTGGAAGTGCAGGAACTGCGGCTATGTCCACGAGGGAAAAGACGCGCCTAAAGTCTGTCCTGCCTGCAAGCACCCGCAAGCCCACTACGAATTGCTAGCTGAGAACTACTAAACCTTTTTTCTTTTTTTTGAATATTAGTTCAAGAAGCGTGTTTTATCCGCGAGTCCCTTTCCCACTCAAAATTAACTTTTTCTAAAACTACTAAAATCTTAGGCTTGCAATCATCGTTCCAAAACTTCATAGAATCGTCTATTAGCCGCCCATCAGCCATCTTATCTTTTTTAATATCGTTTAAAGTGTTAGCGCTTGACAAGAACATTATCTTACTGATCAAATTCTTGAACTCTTCCTTCTCCTGCTCACCAAAAAGCCTACTTTCAGTGATACTAGGCATAGACTGAGGATTAGGTATGACTAAGCTATGCAGGTAATTGCCTACTTCCTTAAACTTCTCCATGATTGATGAACATATCATCCTGGAAAGGTTTGTTGGAACGTACCCGTTTTTAAGAATCCTGTCCCTTATGTATAAGAAATTGTCTAGTTCTTCTAAGCTCGTCTTAAACTTCAGCTTCTTTCGCAAAGCCTCAAAGTCTTCTTCAAATTTTTTTAAAATCTCATCATCTTTCATTATTTTCAAAATATCTTATAGTGTTTAAAATTTTTAAGCCTTTCTGCCGCATTCCGGACAGAAATCATCATCCTTGTCCAGCTTGGCGCCGCACTCGCAGACTCTCATTGAAAACTTAACCTTTGCCCCGCAGTGCTTGCAGAAAGTGGACTCATCATCTATCTTCTTACCGCACTTGGCGCAAGCGTTAGCCTTGCTGGAGGCGCTCTTCTTACCAGAACCCTTGTTCTCCTCTTCCCACTTGTCATAACAGTCCAAGCATACTACGTTACCGTCATCGCCCTTTGCCGTATCCTCAATCCCGTGAAGCGAAAAAAGAGCATTATCACGACAGCAAGAGCAAGAATGCGGATGACATAGAAACGCTTTGCAGAGAAGCATTAAAACATTCTGAGATAATAACACTTACCAGGCCAGGACCTTAACTCCACTATCTATACCAGTAATCTAGAAACTTATCGCTAATAACCTGTCCGGTTATTGCTGACCCACCACCGCCAGAGCCTCCGCTGTCCCCTCCGCCAGAGCCTCCGCTGTCCCCTCCGCCAGA
>VGLX01000207.1 GCA_016866645.1 Candidatus Woesearchaeota archaeon
AAATTTAAAGAGATGTGGATACTTTCAGTTCCATTCCAAAAATTAGTCGCTATTTCCCCATTAATGTAAACCTCTCCGCATCTTTGTTCTTTCCAACCGTTCCGTCTTAACATCTTTTTTATTTCTTTGAATAGTTTTTCTGATTCCATACTACTCAAAAGAATATGCTTATATTTAAAAATGATCGTAGAACAAGTATCCGAAAATTCTTTCTTTTTTTGCCGAGTCTTAATAAAGAACAATCATTTTTTTATTATCTTGTTCAAAGCTTTTTCCATATTTTTATTTATCTCGTGTTCCCAGATACGAATCACTTTCCACCTTTTTTTCTTCAGATAAGTGTTCTGCTCCTTGTCCCGTTGCATGTTCCTTTTTATTTTTGGTATCCAGTACTTCTTATTGGATTTCGGCGGCCTGTAGCATCTCTCGCAGCCGTGCCAGAAGCAGCCATCAATGAAGATGCATACCTTCCTCGAGACCATGACGATATCAGGCTTAAAGTTAAGCTCCTTGAACCTATGGTTCAGGCTGTACCTGTAGCCTTTCTTGAATAACGCCTTACGCAGCAGAATCTCCGGCTTCGTGTCCTTGCCCCGTATGCAAGACATTATCTTGCTGCGCGTCTTTTTCGAGAAAATGTCTGCCATGAGGTCTAACCTCGGATAGAAATCCTCGCTTCAGATTCTGATGCGCCTTTTCTCCTGAGTAGGTAAAGCCCTAAGGGCATGAATATGTTAGCGTATCGTGGTTCAAGACCATTTAGTAAACATCCTCTAGCATCGCCTCTGTTGGATTCTTCGCAACCTAAAGCCAAGACCATGCTTGAGGCTATGACCCTTATAGGGACATTCCCTAGAATCATTTTCTTGAATTTTATTCGCTTGCCATCAAGGAGCACACCGCCGAACTTATCTTCTGGAAAATATGCATCTGTCAGTTCTTTTGTTATTTTGACAAATTCATCCGGATGCATACCTTGAGATTTACCTTCGAATATCTTTTGTAGAGTTGTGGCATCTGGGATTTTAGTATGCAATTTACCTATGATTTCATCGATGAAAAGGTCTACCATCTCACTCCTATTAGCATCTTTACCTATCCAACCTACCAGCAGTCTTGTTATGTAGTGGTGAGGCAATGCCCAAGTCCTGCATTCTTCTCTCGTCTTCCCCGGCAGTATCACCCGGCCCAGCCAGTCTTTTTCATGCAGAGGGTAATTCTTTAAGCTCTTATGATTAGAGCATACACAGAACGGTGATTTTGTCATCCTTTTGCAAGAAATCTGTTTCCAAGTATTGCTTGTCTTTTCATGCTCCCATTCGGCTACGCAAGGTACAGTCTCTTTATTAGGGTTATAAAAATTAGGATTATGCTTTTTCAAGTCTCCTTCGTTTGATAGTTCTACTGTATAACCATCTTCCCTTAGGACTTCCTTGTCATAATCTTTCATGATGAAGAAGGAGATGCCGTATGTTTAAAAGACTTTCCGTATCTTAGCTGTCCCATCAATTGCTCAACGACAAAATTGCATCCGTAAGCTGCGGCCAGCACTCTTATAGGGATCTTATCCTTATCTATGCTTATCGTCCTGCTTGAGTTGTCCAGCATCGTCTCCTGGAACCTCTTCTCAGGGTAGTGCTTATCGACTATCTCCTTTATCTTCTCAAGCACGTTCTCAGGGGTGTTGCCTCGCTTCTTCCTTTCGCAGAACATCTTCTGGAACGTCTCAGCGTCAGGGAGCTTGCCATCGAAAGTTCTGTTGACTTTTGACTTGAACTTCTTGAACTTACCTTTGAGCGTAAGCGTAGATTTCTCTCCCGTCTCCATGAACCTCTCCAAAGAGATGTTGTCTACCGCAGCGACCTTATGCCCTTTGGCCGGACCGTATCTTATCTCGGATTTCCATCTTATGCCGCCGCTCTTGAAATCAGACTCCATGTTTGATATATGGGCCCTTATGCTGTTGAACTTTATATGCGGCACGTGCATCCAGAACTTCGCATCAGGCTTCTTATGGCCTTCCTTCTTGCTCCCTCTTATCATGCCTGTCAGGTCTTTCGACGGCCTGACGTCTGGCAAGGGTACGAAACTCTTAGGGGGATTGAACCCTTCGTCAAGGATTATGGCCTCTGCTATCGCTGCCGCCTGCCTGCAGCACACAGCGTTGCCGACCAGCTTGTACTTCCCGCCTTCGCTGCCTGACTCGAACTGGTATGTTATCGGGAACGACATGAAAGTCGCTATCTCCCTTATTGTAGGCATGCGATATCCTATATGCTTCTCCCTGCTGTCTTTCGCCTCGAATATTATGGCCTCTCGCGTAGAGGCGGACATAGTCGCCATGACCGTCCTACTAGGCCTGTCGGTAGCTTCAGGGAATGTCATCCTG
>VGLX01000208.1 GCA_016866645.1 Candidatus Woesearchaeota archaeon
TTTTCAGTTACCATGAGGTTTATGTAAAGGTATGGCATGAAGAACACGAACGCTACCCATCCTGCCACCTGACCTATTAACGGTACTGAATAAAGTAAGGTGTGCGCTAAAAATAAGGGTATAGCCTTTACGAAGATTATGAACCCGCTTTTTAGGTTGTCTGAGAAGTCTACGAATTCTGGCAGGCTGGTCTTGTTCCCTGCTACTAATGCTCTTAGTATCTTCTGGAAGTATCCTGTTAACGCGAACCATCCTACTATGGGGATTAAGAACCATAAGCCGTTCAATAATCGTTTAGGTTCTCCCCACGGGTACCTTAGACCGTCTGCGAAACTAGAAGTCCTGAGTGTTTTCTCTTCTTTGGCTTCAGTTTTAGTCGCTGGTTTTTTGAGAGTTTTGTTCTTAGTCTTAGCCATTTGTGTTCTTTTTGTAGTCTTTGAAGAATTTTTTTACGTATTTGATGCAAAGAGCGTTCTCTTTATGGCTGCCCAGGCTTATCCTGAAGAAGCCGTTCCTGCCCTTGAGAGGGGCGAAGTATTTTATCATAACTCCTGCGTTCTGGAAGACATAGTCTACCACTTCTTTGCCCACTATTCCTGTGTCAGTGCCGTCGACTAGTACGTAGTTGCCGTGAGAGTAGAACGGCCTTAATCCAGGTATTTTAGAAAGCTCACTGTACACGTAGTCTACGCTGGTCTTGTTGTATTTTGCCTTTCGCATCAGTTCTTCTTTTTCTTCTATTGCCGCTTCAGCCGCAGCGATTGATGTCAGGCTTACGTTCCAAGGCAGTTGCATGTTCCTGAAATACTGTATGAGCTCTTTGTCTGCCAGGGCATATCCGAACCTTATCCCTGCCATGCCATAAGCCTTAGAAAGCGTATGCGCGACTATCACGTGGTCGTGTTTCTTGATGAGCTGGTCTTTCGATTTCCTGTCTGGCTGGAACTCTAAGTATGCCTCGTCAACCATCGTCGGGATGCCTAATTTTATTATCCTTTCCAAGTCCTTGTCAGGTATGAAATCGCCTGTCGGGTTGTTCGGGGTGCATACGATTATGACTTTTGTCTTAGGAGTTACAGCTTTGATCATCGCATCTGTGTTATATTGCATGTCATCTTTCATATCGACCTTGACCACTTTCCCTCCGACTGCCTTAGCCCTAAGCCCGTAAAGCGAAAACGTAGGGTTAGGGATTATTATCTCATCTCCAGGCGCTACGAACAGCCGCATTATCATGTCTATTATCTCTGATGATCCGTGGCCTATGTAGACATTATCTGGCTCTACGTTATGCAGCTTAGCTAGCTGGGCCCTTACTTTAACGCCGTTGTCAGGGTATCTGTTCCCCATTTTAGCTGCTTTAAGAATAGCTTTAGTGACTTTTTTCGAAGGAGCTATAGGATTTTCGTTAAGCATCATCCTCTTGAACTCTGGGTGCGCCCAAGCGACTATTAACTCTTCCGTGTCATATGGTTTGACTTCGTCTATCCATGGTACTAAGAATTTTTTTAGGTTTTTCATAAAACATCTTCCTCCTTTGTTGATTATTAACCATTTTAGGATAATATATAGGGTATAAAAATATTTTTACACAACACTATTCTATGCCTGACAAGTCGCCATTAAGTATTACGGGGCTCATGCATGACAACTCATCTTTGAAAACGTTATCAGGCAAAGGGTTCAGCAGGAATATTTTCTTTTTGAGTTCGAATGCTTTGAATATTTCTAAGAAAGTAGCCCCTCCGATGTAGTTCTTCATTCCGTTCTTCTCGAAGTTCAAGACTAAAATTGCGTCATTCTTTTTTATTTTCTCCTCTTGAAGCCTCAACATGCTAGCTTTCCAGGCCGCATGCTCCTTCAGATTATGCTGTTTTAACTTTTCTTCCTTGTAAGGGTCTTCGAAACTGTTCGGAAGGGTGACTTCATGGCCGTTCTTTTCTAGCTCTTCTTTAACAGGCTTAACCTTGTCGTAGAAGTGCTTGCTGCAGCATATGAAGATTTTCATAGATAAACAATTTTTTGTAATACTTATTTTAAAAATGTTTTGTTTAATAAGCATAATCTAAAGTTTGTTTCTAACCATAAGATTTAAAATGCTCAAAAAAGTCCCATTTTTGTGTAAATCAATATCTGGAGGGGGTAAAATGGTATTTAAAATTGGCAGTAGGCGTGCAAAGTTTATTGACATTACAAAAAAAGCAGGTAAGAAAGGATTCATTTCTGCGGAAGATAAACAGCATTTTGAGAATTTTGACTTGATTTACCGCTCATTATGCGCGATGCTTTACAACTACGTCCCAATGTCCGGACACCCTGGAGGTTCAATATCCTCTGGAAGATTCGTCTCAGGACTTTTGTTTAACAGCATGGACTATGATATT
>VGLX01000209.1 GCA_016866645.1 Candidatus Woesearchaeota archaeon
ATATGATACCGAATACGATAACTACAATGACAAGCATACCTCACTTCCATCCAAAAACAGAAAACACAACCATTTATCAAGCTACCGCAGCAAGCTGCGGGGTATTAAACCCAAGCTGGAATAAAAAACCAGAGATGTTTAAATCTTCCCTTCTTCAAGCAGTTTCATAATTTCTTTTAAGACTACCAGGTTTTCGAAGCTGTCCATGGAATCGTGGAGCCTGCCGTTAAAGCAGTTTTCCTGTAGCTTTTCTATATCAACAGCCATCCTGCATGTCACGTTCAGTCTTCCTTTCGTTTCTATCTTGCGTTTTTTCTCCTTGTAATCCTGCTTCAACTCAGGGTTTTGCTTGGCTATTTTTCCTGCTCTTTTAAGGTAGTCCTTGTATGACATTAAGTATTTCTGTAAGTTCTTCAAATCTGTGATTTTTACGCTCATGTCTTCTGTATTGACTTTTATGTTTGGGAAATACGAAGGGATTGAGTATTCGCCATCTTCCGCTGCTCTTTCGCTCATGCGCATCAAGTCGTTATAATGTTCTTTGTCAGCCACTTTCTTGGCGAGGTTATGCATCTCCCTTAGCCTATGGATAGAGTCTTGCATCTTTTGCGTGAACTGGGCTGATTCTTCAACGTGGTATTTTATCACGTCTTTCTTTATGATAAGGTCTGTCATCAAGTAGTCTATTTCGTAATAGTGCCCTTTTCCTGCTACGCTTCTTGCAAAAGTCTCATAGTCTTCCATGTCTTTTTCTAATTTTTTCATCAATCCTTTTTTTCCTCTGCTTGTTACTTCCTTCTCCCAATTGTCGTCCCATTTCAGGAACTCGTAGATCTGAGCCATTCTCTTGGCCGGCCTCAGGAAGTTAGTGTAATTAGCTAAATTATCCCATGCCTTTTGCATATCCTCATCTGTCATGCCCACCAAGGAATCATCCCGGATTTTCTTTTTGAAATCCTTCATGAGGAAAGTCTCGTTTAAGGGGAAGTAGCTTTCTATTTTTTCACGATCTTTAAGAAGCCATGCATAGTATCCTAAAACGCCGCCATCGGCGTGCTCTTCCGCTTGTTTAATCAAAGTCTTGTATTCATCAAGAACAGACTCGTTAACCTTAGTTTTTACGGCAATTATAGCCTTGTCCACCATTTCCATCAATCTTGACATTTTTAACACACTCCTGTTATTAACATCTTTTTTAAAAAAGATTTTTAAGAGCTTAATAAAGTTTATTACTCAACGCGATGACTTTCTGTGCCTGGGGGAAAAAATTCAAGAGTTATATCAAGGAGTCAGGGTAAACCTCAAAAGGCTTATATCCTAGGTTACTTAATCATTCATGTATGAAACATGTCATAGTCTTAGCAATTCTCTTAGTCTTAATCGGAGGATGCTCAAGAGTCCAAGAAGAAAAGCCAATAATATCAGGAACTCAGGAACTAATCCTTAACGAGCAGGACCTTCAACTGCTTGGGATGAGCGTCGGAACGGACTGCCAGACAGACAATGCGTACTCGAACATCGTAGACTCATCAACAGGGCAGTACACATTCTGCAACTACACGATTAACAGCTTGAAAGACACTGAGGTTATAATCCAACTGCAGAGATTCGCGGATAAAGAAGCTTTGGAAGGCTCGTACCAGTACGATTCATCGCATCTGTATAGTATTGAAGGCATCATAAGCGAGGATGTTTACGGCGACAAGAGCCGGTTCCGCATGAACAACAAGAATGATTACATGGGTGAGCTTAACGAGCCCGGCGTCTACAATTACCACCTATGGATCTGCAAAGGTTTATACCTAATCCATGTCACTTCTGGCGGAAGAAACAAGGAAGTCGGAGACTATATCCCAAAAATAGGGCAGAAGATACTTTCAAAGTTCGAGTAAACCGCTTCTTACATCCCTAATGATTTCATAGCCGCGTAGACTAAGAATGCCGGCCACAATAACGCTTTTATGACGCCTACTGCTCCCCCCCAGAACGAAGTCGCTGTGCTTACGTAATAATAGACTGCGCCTAAGAATCCGATGCCGTATATCGCGCCTGAGCCGCATTTCGGATGGTCGCAGCTGCCCGGGCATACCTTGTCCCCTATGACCTCTTTCACAGCGTCTTTTACGGCTTGAGCCACATCCCTTTTCTCTTTCACGGGTTTAACCTCTTTTTTTGCCATTTTGAACATCGCCTCTTGATATTGTTAAGTATTAATTAGCCAATGGGATATATAAATTTTAACGTCAAAGAAGCCACGATAAACCAAGAAGCCTTAAGGGTTAAGCCCCACTTCCCTCACAAGGTCCAGCTCGTTCTCGTTCAGCCACTTGGCAATATCCTCATTGATAGAATCGGATTTGTAGATTTCCTTCAG
>VGLX01000210.1 GCA_016866645.1 Candidatus Woesearchaeota archaeon
ATGCCTGCTCTTTCTTATAGCCTTATCCTAAAATTTTCCGGAAGGATTCCAAGATTGGACCATATTATTGCGGACCCTTTGCAAATAATTTCAAAATGGAATGTTTTTAGAAAAAATTTCCAGATTTTTTAGAAAGTATTTTGCTATAAATTCCCTGCCAAAAGGGCTATGGGCTTATGGTAGATACTCATCGGCATCCTCGCACTAATCGGCATAGGCATGAGGGGCTACAGACTATCAGGAACAACAATAAGACAAACGCTGCAAGCCGGTTCCTCAAGAGGCGAAGAAGAACATCCAGAGAAAACGGCAAAGAAGAAATAAAGTTTATTCATTCGGGTGTATTATCACTTTGACTGACTCTTTGGCTTCTGCGACGAGCTTGAACCCTGCCGCTATCTCTTCTAGCTTGAGTTTATGTGTTATCATGTCGTTGACGTTGACTCTTTTGTTGACTATCAAGTCGATTGCTGTTTGCAGGTCTTTCGGGCCTGCGCCGTAGGATGTCATGACCTTGACTTCGTTTCTCCAGAAATCGTTAACCGGTATGGTGACTTGCACGTCTTGGTTGGCTGGCGCGAAGAACTCTATCGCACCGCCTTTATCTACTGACTGTAATGCTTGCTCTATCGCTGGCTTGGCCCCTGTGCAGAGTATTATCTTATCAAACTTCTCAACCTTGTAATCTTTTGAGTTTATTGCTTGGTCTGCCCCGAACTGCAAAGCTTTTTCTAACCGGTATTGGCTGATGTCTGTTGCGACGATTCTTCCTGCGCCTGAAGCTTTAGCCAGGTTGATATGCAATAATCCTGAGATTCCGCTCCCTAATACTAATACGCTTTCTCCTTGTTTCAGGCCCATCTTCCTCTGCCCACGGTAGACGCATGCTAATGGCTCTATGAAAGTACCTTCGTCGAAGCTCATCGATTCCGGAAGCTTGTAGACTCCTCTGTCGACGTTGATCTGTGGCACTCTTAAGAACTGGGCGAACCCGCCAGGATAGTAATTCGTGGTGTGCAACGTGTGGCATGCTGTATGCTTGTCATCCAGGCAGTACTTACATGTGTTGCAAGGCACGTGGTGCGATACGAAAACCCTGTCGCCTTTCTTGTATTCTTGAACATGCTTTCCGGCTTTAACTACTTCTCCAGATATCTCATGACCTAATACTAGCGGAGCTTTTTTTATCCTGTACCATTCCATGACGTCGCTGCCGCAAATTCCACTAGCAATAACCTTGACAAGAAGCTCTTTGCTGTTAATCTTAGGTATCGGCATCTCTTCAACTCTTACATCTTTGTTGTTGTAATACATTCCTACTTTCATCTTCTTTTCCATTTTTTACTTCAGTCAACAACTAGTCCTCTTTTGGTATCCTTTTGTATTTACAGCTAATCCTTTCACGAAAATAAGTTGCATGAAGACTATCAATAATTATGATTTCGGGATGATGTTTTTTGTATACTTTATAAAAATGATGGTCTCTTTCTTCACAAACGATTTTCTTATATTCGGGAAACCACGAAAATGGAATACATGATTCTCCTCGGCGCAATAATTTTTTATATGCCTTTTCTATAAGTTCTTCGCTGTCCCCATGAATTATACACGCCCCTTTTTTATGCAAATATTGATATAATCCATCATAAAACTTACAGTAAGAAAGGTTCCTTTTATAATATCTTAAAGGGAGGGGATGACACGGCGTCTCTATCATTACTTTTTTATTTGACACTTTTCGCCTCTCAAGGAAAGATACAACTTCATCCAAATAAGCAGGTGCGTGATCGACCCCGATTAAAATACTCTCATCCTTAGTCTTTTTTTTATTTTCCACTTTTCTTACAACGGTATAGACTCTTCTGCAGTCTTGTCATCTACTGTTTCTGAAACTTTTCCTTTCTTATCCAGTTTAGTATAAGGCCCTTCAGGCGTTTGCCAATAAGCTTGTTCAGGAGTGAAACCCTTATGAATTATTTTTCTTAAAGCCTTTATAATCTTCAAAGAATTGTCAGACTGGAAAATATTCCTTCCCATATCAACACCTATAGCTCTTTTGCTAATGGCATTGTATGCTTGTTGCAAAGCTTTTATCTCGTCATCAACTTTTTTGCCGCCGGCCATTACGACGGGGACAGGGCATCCGCCTGTAACCTCTTCGAAGCCGTTGGTGCAGTAATAAGTCTTCACGATATGCGCTCCGTGCTCTGCTGCCATACGGCAAGCCAAGCTTAAATATTTAGGGTCCTCTTTAAGATTGTCCAGGTTTAAGCCTACTGCCGTTACTGCCAGCACAGGCAGGTCATATTTTTGTGCTTCGCTGACCATTTTTGACAAGTTCTTAATCGTCTGGGTCTCATACTCGGTACCT
>VGLX01000211.1 GCA_016866645.1 Candidatus Woesearchaeota archaeon
TGCGGTTGCTCTTCCCCTTCCTAGTGAGCCGCCTTTTCCGACTGGTTTTCCTGTTACTACGCCGTATATTTTTTTGAACGGCTGTCCTGTTTGTTTGGCGATGTTCTTGCTGTATTGGTCCATCAACCAGTCCATTATTTCTGGTGTTGTGTTGACGTCTGGCGCTGGCACGTCCTTGTCTGTCCCTATTATGTAGGTTATCTTGTCTGTGTATGCTCTTGTTAGCCTTTCAAGCTCGCCTTTGCTTAATGGCTTGCCTGTCCCGTTAGGGTTGTTCTTGTCGCCTTTAGGGTCGCAGATTATTCCGCCTTTTCCTCCGCCGAGTGGGATTCCCATAAGCGCGCATTTGTGGCTCATGTCTTTGGCTAAGGCTTGCACTTCGTATTCGTTTACGTTCCAGTGGTACCTTATGCCTCCTTTGGCTGGTCCTCTGGCAGTGTTGTCTTGGACTCTGAAGCCTTTGAATACTTTTATGCTGCCATCATCCATCTGTACAGGGAATTCTACGTACAGTTTCCTTTCAGCCCCGTTTATTATATCTATCATGGCGTCTTCTAAGCCGAGTATCTTCGCTGCCTTTGTCAGCGATTTTCTTAGGTTGTTCAGGTATTCTTTTCCAGAATTCTTTGACATTTTCTTTCTCCTCCGTTATGCTTTTTTATTATCCTCGGTAGTATATCTAAAATAATGGTTTATAAAGATAGTAGACAGTTTTTGATAAAATAATAGCATAAATGGTATTTTAACATACCAAAAAGTATATAAACTGCCAAAATGTTAATTAGTGTTATGGTAGACCTACTTAACGATGAACTGAACCTAAAGCTATTGAAGATGATAACCTCAGGCAAAGGAATAAGCATAAACCACAGCTACTTGTCCAGGGCGCTGAGAAAACACCGAGAAACTGTCAAGAAAAGAGCTGATGAGCTCATAGCACATAAAATAATCAACAAGCCGATCTACCCGTTCTTCGGACAGTTCAAAGAGCATATGCTAATGATACTCGTGCAGGCGGACATACCATTAAACCAGCAGTTCGAAAAATGGATAGCAACAGACGACCACATATTCGGAGCCTACAGGCTAAGAAGGGGAGAATACAATGTCCTGCTCATACTCTTCCACAGGAGCATACTAAGATACCAGTTATGGAGGAAGTCATTAGTGAAGGAAGGCAAGATACCACCAAGAGACACAAGATACCCGTCAGCAGCATCTTTCTTCTCGACACAGATGATGATAAAATATGAGCCTTCAGCATCCATCAAGCTTTTAAGAGATGAGATAGAACAAAAAGGAACTTTAAAGATCAACAATTACGAGATTGACAAGCTTAGCTTTGACATACTCGAGAAGCTAGTGCTCGGAGAAGGGATAAAAGTCAACGAGAACGTAATCGCAGAAGAGCTTAACGTCAACCACAAAACCATAGCCCAAAGAATAAAAAAGCTGCTAAAAGAGCACATAATCCTAAGCCCAGTGTGCAGGTTCCCGGCCTTTTTCTGCCCTCCCGACTCAGTGATGGCGATATCATTGCTAGAGGTTAAGAAGAATGAGCCAGAGATAGAGAAATATTTCAAGCAGGACCCGCACATAAGCCTGGCATTCCAGATATGCCACGGAAGATATAATTACTTATTATTTGAAGTCTTCGAAGAAGTTGCAGACCATATCAAATGGGAGCACGAGCTGAGCGAGAAGTTCAAAGGAGGCGTAGGAATAAGCGACGCAACTTACCTGACAACTAACATGATGATCAACATAGACCAGCAGAAAGTCTCGTTAGCATTGATAAACAAGAAGCTAGATCTGTTAAAGCACCCTGTAGAAGAACCATCATGGGACCCGTTCGCTAAAGAAACATAGGCCGGGTCCTAGGCTAAGACTTTCAAAATTATTTCAGATTGCCTTTTATCAGCTCTACTGGCGAGTTTTTTAAGAAACCCATCTTTGAGATAACATTTATCTTCCTTATCTCCGCATGCTTCACAATGCTCATCTTATAAGCATCTAGCTCTTCAAGAGATCCGAAACCAAGTACCATTATATGGGTAACGTCCGCTTCATTAACTTCGAAGGCTCCGATTATATGCCTGTCATCCAAAACATCACGGTTAAGCACCTTGATCTGCGCTATTGCGAAAACACGGATGCCTATCTTCTCATAATCCACGATTGTTCTGTACTCTTTGATATACTCTTCTTCCAGCTTTTTTCTTATCTTCCTTACACCCTGTGGGCTTATCTTAATCCGAGAGGCTATTTCCGAGTCGCTTATCTTCGCGTCATCTATCAGTATTGAAAGGACTTTCTTTTCATTCTTCGTTAACGA
>VGLX01000212.1 GCA_016866645.1 Candidatus Woesearchaeota archaeon
CAAGCAGAACAAGGCAGAAAGCGTAAACAACGCATGGGAAGCATACAACAACGTCATACCAAAAGTGACAGGAGAAGCAGAACAAAGGATTAAGGAGGCGGAAGCTTACGCAGTCAAAAGGGTCAACGAAGCAAAAGGTGACGCTAACAAGTTCCTGGCAGTATGGGAAGAATACAAGAAAGCAAAAGACGTTACAGAAAAAAGGATCAAGCTTGAAGCCATGGAAGAAATCCTGCAAAAAGTAGACAAGATGTACATAATAGACTCAAAAGAGCAAGGGCTACTTAAACTCTTCGACCTTAACAAAGGCCAGATAGTCAGTGATAAGGAGGTAAGAAAATGAAAATAAAAACGATGATAACCTCATTAGCGATAGGGATAGCAGGGCTCATTGGTATTAACTCAACCCTTTACACAGTCGACGAAACCAACCAAGCAGTCATCACGCAGATGGGAAAACCTATAAGAGTCGTAAAACAAGCAGGGCTGTATGCAAAAACGCCACTCATACAAAGCGTGCACTACTTTGACAAAAGATACTTAGAATACGGCGACGTGCCAAGGGAAACAACAACCGCTGACAAGACTATGCTGGAAATAGACAACTATGCCTTGTGGAAGATAACCGACCCTTTAAAGTTCATGCAGACAGTAAGGACAGAAAATGGAGCCCAGACAAGACTTGATGACGTAATCTTTTCCCTGATAAGGACATCAGTAGGAAAAAACAATCTTATAGAAATAGTCAGGAACAGCAACAAACCATTAAAAACAACAGAACTGACCCTCGAAGGCGGGGAAGTCACCGCAGAAGAAGTTAAGACTGGAAGAGAAAAAATAATGAATTATATAACAGAAGAGTGCAACAAAGCAACACAAGAGTACGGCGTAGAAGTAAAAGACGTAAGGATGATGAGGGCAGAATACGTCAAGGAAAACAAGCTGAACGTCTTCAAGAGGATGAAAGCAGAAAGAAACAGGATTGCCGCAAAATACAGGTCAGAAGGAGAAGGAGAAAAGCTAAGGATATTAGGAACTAAAGAGAAAGAAGAGAAGAGAATACTGTCAGAAGCCTATAAGAAATCGAAAGAGATAGAAGGAAAAGCTGACGCAGAAGCCACGAAAATCTACGCAGAAGCCTTCCAGAAAGACCCTGAGCTGTACAACCTGCTAAGGACTTTAGAGTTTTACAAGAAAACACTAGGCGACAAGTCAACACTCGTCCTATCGACAGACTCTGAATACTTCAGACTGCTTACTGAAAAGGGCAAGGTGAAGTAAAAAACTTTTTTATTTTTTTATTTTTATAAAATGGAAAAACAATAGGATGTGGGAACAAAAAAGCAACAGACCGATAGAACCAGCATAAAACGAGGTTCTAGATAGTAGTAATAAAAATGAAGGTGCAAATGAAACCATGGAGGAGATGAAAAATGGCAAGCAAGATTTTGAAAATCATAGTGCTGTCAACTCTGATTGACGCAGCTCTTATAGGAGTAGGCGTGAAGGCTTTGAACAGCTATTACAACAACAGTAGCATAAAGTCTGAAAAGCCGATGATACAAGTAACAAGAAGGGACACCGGAATATTAAGCTATAGGGAATATATAAAGTTCACCGACGGCTCAGAAGAAGTAAGTGATTACCCAGGTATATTCTCGGTATCAGACAAAATAACTTATTATAACAGTGGTAAAGACAGCCTTGTTGACAAGATAAAAGAAGAAGGTTGGCAGTACCTGAGTAATACCCGGTTTACAAAAATTCTTGAAAGAGAGAAAGACTATGCCACCAATGCCGAAAAATTTGACAAGGCTGACAGGGTACTTGCTGAGGAAAAAGTCTCTGCGAACCATGAGTAAAAAATGAGAAAACAATGGAGGAATAAAAGATGAAATTTGAAAACATGAAAAAAGGAGTAAAGCTAGGATTAGCAGGATTAGTGACTGCCTTATGTATATACGGAGCAGCGCCGAACGCGAACGCGGCAAACGAATACGGAAGAGGATCGGACTACTCTTACAGAGATAACCGGACACAAAAGAAAGAGAGTAGCAACTTGATATACTACGCTGGCGGAGCACTAGTCGGATTATATCTCCTATGCGGGTTAAGGACAGTGAGGCAGACAGACCGTGGCCTTATAGAAAGGTTCGGAAGGTACAGCAGGATGTCACAACCAGGGCTTACCTTTATACTACCATGCATAGAAAAGCTTCATAAGATAAACATAACAGAGATGATGGTAGACGCGCAGCCTCAAGAGATAATAACTAAGGACAAGCTTAACGCAAAAGTCGACGCGCAAGTATACTTCAAGGTCAAGCAA
>VGLX01000213.1 GCA_016866645.1 Candidatus Woesearchaeota archaeon
AGGGATGTACACGTGGGGGTTGATATTCTTGACTGAAGACTGCTTAAGGCTGACTTATATGCTTGCTAAGAAGAGGCCAATAGGCAGCTTGGTATATGCAGAGATACCTTACAGGGCGATAAAGCCCGCATTCAAATACGTGTCTTCCTTATTCAAGAAAAAAGACGAGAACCTTGAAGAGGTTACAACGATGTCTACAAAATCAAATGACTTAAATACGGAAAAGAACCTAACACTATCATGAAAGAGCATAACGAGGACTCTAAGAGGTCAACACGCAACGCCACGATATTCTTGATTCTCGCTAACCTAACGCTTTTCATCTTTAAGATCATAGTGGGGATAATATCCAACAGCATCTCAGTCATATCTGACGCTATAAACTCGTTCACAGATATAATATCCTCGATAGTCGTTTTTGTCTGCGTTAAGATGGGATGTAAAGAAGCGGATGAGGAGCATCCGTTCGGCCACCACAGGATAGAGCCTATAGCTGGATTAGTAGTTGCGCTGTTCATCGCGATAGTGGGCTTTGAGGTCATAAAAATATCTGCGGGAAGGATCCTTACAGGGGACCACATGCATTTCAGCTTGGCTCCAGTAATAGTTTTAATCTTTACTATGTGCCTGAAGTTCTTCATGTTTGTCTACTTCAGGAAAGTCAGCAGTAGTTCAAACAGCCCGGCATTGGCTGCGAGCTCTATCGACTGCAGGAATGACGTGTTCATCTCAGCTACTGCGCTTCTAGGTGTCCTGGGTAGCAGGTTCGGGCACTCTTACCTGGACTCAGTCGTAGGAATATTCATAGGGTTATGGATCATTTACTCAGGGTATGGCATAGGAATGTCTAACATTGACTTCTTGATAGGCAAAAGCCCTGACAAAGAGACTATGAAACAAATCAGAGAAGCCGCCTTAAGCGTAAAAGGCGTAAAAGGCTTGAATGATGTCCGTGCGCATTACGTCGGTAATTATTTCCACGCAGAACTGCACATAGAGCTTAGCAAACGCTTAAGCCTAGAAGCAGCCCATGATATCGGCAAGAAAGTTGAGCACGCGGTAGAATCACTTCCAGGAGTTAAGAAAGCATTTATTCATATAGACCCGGTTTAAGAATTCTCAGAAAGCTTTACCCACCACTCGATATGCCCTATGGGATAGCTGAGCCTCGCGCCTGGTTGTTCGACGATTTTTGAGGCGTAAAGGTTACCTATCTTGCAGCTGAGCTCTAAGTCATGGTTCATGCATAATCCGTATAGGAATCCTGCTGCGAATCCGTCGCCTGCCCCGTTGGTGTTGACAAGCTTTGCCTTATAGCCTTTGACCTTGTGGAGCATGTCTCCTGATTTAACTAACGAGCCTTCTTTGCCCAATTTTACAACCACTATTCCGCAATGCTTTGCAAGGACTTCTAAAGACTCTTCAGGTGTCTTCTTTCCTGTGAAGTTCTTCGCTTCCTCTTCGTTAGCGAATAGGACGTCAACGCTTTTCAAGAATTTTTTCAAGCTTTTCTTATTCCTCAAGACAACGTTAGGGTCGCCTAGGTCAAATGATACTTTTGTGCCATACTCTTTCGAGAGCTTCACAGCTTTTTTTACGGTCTTGTTCATTGACTCAAACTCGTAGCCTGTGGTGTGGAAGTATTTCGATTTTGCTAATGCCTCTTTGTCTATGTCTTTCGGGTTGTACTTGTCAGCTACCCCGTAAGTGACTATGAATGTCCTCTCTCCGTCAGGTGTTATCAGCGTGGCTGCTACTCCCGTATGCCCATCTTTGTATATCAAGCAGTTCTTTATGCCGGAAGCTTCTAAGTCTTTTGCGAATATCTCCCCGTCATCGTCTTTTGATATCATTCCTGTAACAGCAGATTTTAGTCCGAGGTTGGCTAATCCATGCATCACGTTCGGAGCTGACCCGCCAGGATACTTTTTTATGTCTTTGACTTCGTTGTCCAGGTTTTTTATGAAGTCTATGTCCATCTTGGTCATAACGTTTTTCGTCAGGTTTAGCTTTTTCAGTATGTCTTCTTCTATGTTTGCTACATAATCTACGAGAATGTTCCCGATGGCTATTACATCGTACTCCTTTTGCATCGATTCTTAGGTTTGTTCAAGAGGTTTATAAAAGTTACCCGGAAAGTATTAACCACTAACTTGTAGTCACAAAACAAAAGGTTGATAAAGAAATAAAACAAGAAAAAAACAATGCTTAGAAGAAAAGCTAACCCGAGGCAAAGACCTGCCGAAATGCTTAGTAGCAGAAATTCTCGGAGAAGAATACTTGCCAAAGATAGGGCAAAAGATTTAAAACACCTTAAGAGGTTT
>VGLX01000214.1 GCA_016866645.1 Candidatus Woesearchaeota archaeon
GCAGTAAAACCCTTCTGAGTCGTAGTTCTTGCTCCCGAAGTCTATCCACCCGTTGTATGGTTCTGGCAGTCTTTTGAGGTTTATCGTGTTATACTGGCTGTGCTTCCCGTATATCGTTTTGGACCAGATCTCGAATATCGGCGTTACCCTGTCGTTTATTTCTTCGAATGTAGGGTCGTAGGAGCCTCTTCCTTTGCTGTTGCGCTTCTTCTTAGCGAGCTCTCCAACTTTCTTTTCCAAACTTTTCTCTGGCACGAATATTTCTGGTATTCTCATCTTTATCATAACCTGTCAGGGCATGGTTGCGGTAGTTCGTTGCTCGTTATTTCTTCGAATCCGAACTTCTTCTTGTAAGCGTTGATGACCCGTTTCCTGTCAGCGTAGCATCCGTAGACGAAAATCGCGTAACTTTCTTTAGCGATCACGCATGTTTGGTAACTTGCAGCTTTGGAATTGAACCTGTCGGCTAGTTCAACCATGCGTATGGTGTTCATCTCTAGTTCTCTCGGGTTCTCAAACTCGAAGACGCAGGCTACAGGAAAATCGCTTCTGTTGCCGTAACCTATGTACATGTCGTCCTTTACGTAAGAATAGAACGGAGAGTTCTCTTCAGGTAGGGAAACCCTTTCGCATTTCACATTATAAAAGCCGTAATCTTCGCCAAGTACGAGGTCTTTTAATCGTTTAATCAGCTTATCGTTATCATATCTTGATATTAAGAACTTGTCTCCTAGTTCTTTTTCCGGGATGAAAGTTTTTGGGATTCTCATTTTATCCTTCTAGGAACTCATGGATGCGTTCGTACATCTCTTTTCCTGATTTGAAACAGCTGTCAAGGAATGTTTCGCCATAAAAATCGTAGGGGGTGTCTTTGTCAGGGTAAGTGTGGAGGAAATCATAGAGCGGCGAGTAGCCATTCTCGCTGTAGGGCCCCTTATTGTCTAGATTCGCTTCGTATGTGGATCCTGACACGGAGTAAAGGAAGTGAAGACTTCCGTTAGTCTCTAAGTGTAATATTGTCCTGCAAACTCCGTATACTTGGCCGTTTTGAGTATCATCAAGATAGAGGAAGGCAGTCCTTGTCTGTTTCATCTTTTCCTTAGCTTCTTCTACAAGGCAGGGCAAGTGTTTTGCGAAAAGTTTTAGGAATTCCTTTTTCTCTTTTTTCGTCCGTCCGTGTTTTAAAAAATCTAATTCATCGATATGCGGCCCTTTTTTAGGTGTGTAATCTATTAAATCCCCTATTTTCTCTTCAAGATTCGTATCCTTTGGGACAAATACTTCAGGGATTCTCATATTTTCTCTTTGTACTCCTTCCAGGCGTCATACCTTATCATTACTTCTGAAATTATTTTGTAAGTGGCCATAGGGAAACCAAACATGGACCCAAAAAAATAAGGTATCAGGATATAATCAGGAAGGGAGTCAGAAAACTCTTTGCCTAAATAAACCGCTCCGGCCATAGACGCGAGCATCATAGCACTGTTGAATATCAGCCTTTTAGGCGAGGTCTTGCCTGTCCCTGGCCTGTTCAGATGGTCCCCTGTCTTCCAATTTTTTCTTTTCTTGCTAAGCTCTAGGTGGTACTCTTCCCTTATCATGGCTGTTTCTTCAATGTTCTGCTTTTTGACAGGCTTTTCAATAGAGAATTCTATTACCTTTTCTTCCAGGTCCTTTTCAGGCATGAATGTTCCGGGAATTTTCATGGCGCTTTTTTATAAACCTCATCTACTGTGAGTAAAAACCACCAAAAATCGTTATTATACCCTTCTTTGACAAGCTCTCCTTTTATACTGAACGTTTCATGAGACTTAAAATCGAATATGCGGCGGCCTTTGTAACCGTCCCAAAACTTATTTTTTAGTTTGATCCCTTCTTCTGTTTTTGAATCGAAAAGCCTGCAGTAATACGTTTTACCTTCGTAGTCATTAGTTATGATACAGTCTATCCATCCTTGATAGTTGTCTGGCACACCTTCGAGACTTATAAAGTGATACCTGCGTTTGCCGTAAATCGTTTTAAGGCAGTCCTCGAATATGGGATTTGTTCTTTCTCTAAGCTCTTCTAATTTAGGGGGGGTAAAGGGGCCAGGTATACTCTTCTTGCACTTCTTATTCGACAGATCCTTAACCTTCTCTTCTAAGTCCTTTTCAGGTACGAAACTATTCGGGATTTTCATCTTCTCACACGCACTCCCCGGGAAAATGCGTCAAACTCGTAGAATGAGAGACTAAACTCCTGCTTCATTGAGTTCATTGGCAGGTATAACATCCCGGGCGACAGGACATCTTCAGGCGGTAAAAACACTCTTCCTTCTTGT
>VGLX01000215.1 GCA_016866645.1 Candidatus Woesearchaeota archaeon
TAGTTTGCTCACAGGATGATTGTTCATTTTATTGAAAAGTAATTATTCTTTTATATACCTTGTCCACACACTTGTCCAGTTGTCCAGTACCTAAGCGCTTATCGACGGTAAAAATCGTGAATATTTTTCGAATTGGCGAGTTGTTCTTCCGAAACTAAGAAATATCCTTCGAGGGTTTGTTCAGTTTCAATCCCGCCGATACAAAGAGCCAGGTCCCAGATTTTGTACAAAAAATTAGTGTAAAAAGTCCCGGATTTCGGACAGCGCACCATGTCCCACATTTTGGACAAGAAATTTTGAGGGTTCTTTGTTTCTTGCAGGTTCTGAGCTTGGACTCGTAATGAAGCCGTTTTGCTCGTTCTCTTTTTTCCGGCGGTAAGTACCTGAATACCATCTTTTCTTTTAATTGGTTGTCGGTTTTTGTTTATTAACTTATGACAGAAAATAGGGAAGTTTTTCCGAAATTATGAAGCACTTTCCGAACCGGCTAATGTACCGGGAAAACTTGAGACTATCCGGCAAACCTGAAATCATCCGGAAAACCTTTTGTATCGGGAAAACCTGTACTCTCCGGGATTCGAATATTTTCCGTATCTATGAGTAGTAACAATCAAAAGATTTTTATACTCATCTTTATAGAAAGATAAGCAACAAGTTAAGGGGGTAAACAAATGACAAAAGCATATTTGTGCGTTGCAACATATGATAACTGGATGAAGGTGCACGACAAACAGTTATTTGCTACGGAGGGAGAAGAAAAACGACGTAGTGTTCCTTATGGTATAGAACAGCTAAGAAAAGTATCTAAAGGGGACATATTGTTTCTTTGGGCAACAAAGTGCGGATTGATAGGTTATGCAGAAGTAGCATCACCCGAAATAACCAAAGACCGGAAAGTGATATGGGAAGGAGGAGTCTACCCATACAGGATCAAGATTAAGACACTTAAGCTTTTGGACAAGGACCAAGCAATATCATTTAGGGATATAAAAGGGAAAATCAGCAATGACCAGACGGGACAGGTAATCGATGATGGTAATGCTATACGGGGCAAGGCTATGATTCCACTATCAGACAAAGATAAAAAATACCTGCTTGAGAAAATAAAAAAAGTAAAATAAATTTCCTATAAAGTCAGCGGTCATTCGTCCTTTTCGGTGTATTCCTGTGAGAGCTTGCCATTAACGTGTTTTAGTTGCTCCAATAGCTTGTCCATCTCCTTTCCGAAGACTTTTATCTCCCATCCGTATCTATCTTTCTGTCCTTTTATCAGCTTGATGCTTGGTATTTGCTCTTGGATGTTGATTTCCATCGTCTGCCACCTCCCGTTTTTTACCGTTACAAAAAAAGAAAGGGAAAAAAGGGTTATTGCCTCTTGTTCCTGACTTTCTCGTCTAACGCTTGCTGAATCCACGAGAAGATTTTGTCGCATCGATGGTTGAACATGGCGAGCTGCGCTTCTTTGTCGTCGGGATAGTCTGCTGCGCATTCTGCCATTACTTCTACGCAGTGCTCCCTGTGGGCGCTTCTCACTTCTTCCAGCTCTTCCCCTTCCAGCATTACCGTCGCGAAAGCTCCATTACCGTTCTTATAATTCTGGCTGTAGCTTATCACGAACGCTTCGGTTTCTTCCTCGGCAGGTCCTTCGCCGTTTCTCTCCGCGATGCAATTCTTAATCAGTTCTGTCGCTTCTTCCTTGCTCAAACCGTCGAACTCTACGCCTTTCAGTATCCCTTGGCTGAGTTTAGGATTCTTCGCAAAACTTTTCAGAGCGTTTACTTGCTTCTCAGTTGCCTGCGTCATCGTAGCTCACCTCTTTAGGAGTCTCATAATACTCGTCTCCTGGGTAGAAGTCGTTCTTCTTGCCCTTGATTATCGCTTCGTAGTAAGCCGCTGGCTTTATCGTCTTTATCCGTATCTCGTTGATGATGTACTTGTTGTCCTTGCTCTTGTAAATCCTCGTGTTTATCACCGGCATGTCACCGAACCTTTCCATCATCTTCGACACCTTGTCGGTCAAGTCTTGCTTCTCTTTACTTTCTTCCATGTTTGTTTCCTCCTTGGGGCTTCATCTTGAGTGAAACCCTCTCACGGGCACGGAGGGTGAAACGAATTTTTGGTTCACGTAACACACTCATCGTAAGGACGACGATTCGCGACTTGCTCGTAAGTGGCAACGTAAGGGAGAGGTAGAAAGGTTTAAAACTCTAGACTTCTTTAAAAGTAATGATGGCTGACCAGAAGCTTGTAAGTTTCATAAGAAAAGCGGTGAAAGATGGAATTTCTTTAAAAATTGTAAAATCCCAATTAAGAGAA
>VGLX01000216.1 GCA_016866645.1 Candidatus Woesearchaeota archaeon
TAGGCAAAAAATAATTCGCTTAAGGCAAAAACTTCTCAGGATGCTTGAGCTTTTCAGGAAGGTATTTTTCAATCACAAAATTCAGTCCCCACTGGGCAAGGGCTTGCTGTTCACAACGAATGCCTTTAGCGGACATCTGTTCTAATTCATTGCGCCATTCCTTATGGTGCTTGATAAAGGGGTCATTTTTCAGCATGTCTTTGATTTTCTTGATGTCAATCTCTTTAAGCGGATGCGTCGGCAATTTATATTTCATCACATCATCTATCGTTACACCCAAGTATTGTGCGTTAGGAACGCAAAAGAATTGGTTTATATGCGCAGCATTACCGCTTCCTACCTTGAGTGTCCTATATATGTTCCCAACTCCGTAGGGGTCTTGGTCAGTAAATGCGTAAACAGGCAGATGATGTTCGTCTGCCAGTTTCCTTATGAACCTTCTGCAGGCTCTTGAAGGGACTCCTCCCATCGATACTAGTATGCAGTGGGCTTTTTTCCAGTAGTTGTGCCTGTTAAGCCTCTCGAACATACCTTTTGTCTCGATAGCGAGTATGAACTTAGCATCTGTCTCGAACTCGAAATGCTCTACAGAGGTTGGTATTGAATACGCTCCGGAGCCGAATTTAGTGCAATCTATCTTTATCACTTTCTTAGTCTCAGGGTTCTTATCAATAACGACTAGTTCTCCTGCTACGTCGCCTCCGTGCTCGTCAGCCGAGAAGCCTAACTGCTCCCTGTTGACCATAAACATGGCCTCTATGTCATCCATGACTAAGTCTGATTCTGGCTGCTCGTGGAACCTGGCTTCGCCCCAGTTTTTAGAAACGTAATACACTTCTCTTTTGGTTGCCATGTCCTCAGTGGCTATCAAGTCCTTGGATATCGCCATCATCCTCAAAGTCTGGGCGAATGTCTTGACAGTGTTGACGCTTAAGGTCCTGATCTTTTTCTTGCCTAAAAGCTCGAAGAATCCTCGCTTAGGGTCGTACTTGACGTTGTTCAAAGCCCTTAACGGGAAAGTCATTGACGGCTGTTTCTTTTTCAAGATCTTTTCGTGGACGTCTCCAGCTAATTCTTTTATCTTAATTAATGTTTTCGTCATGTTCTGAACCCCTATGCTTTTCTAAGATTTCTTTCAAGTGCTTCTCGACTTTCTTAGTGTCATCCTCTTTTAGAGAGAGAATATCTTTTAATGCTACCCCGATATGTGGGATGTAAGTCTCGATGTAAGACTTCTTGTTAGCCTCATGCTCTGCCCGCCTTCTCCTGCTGAGGAAGAGCGCGAGCTGCCTTCCGCACTCCTGCAATGCTAGCTTTAACTCTTTGATGATCTCAGGATAGTGCGCTATAGCCTCTTTTGATTCTGATGTGAAAGGCACCCATACTGAGGCCATATGGACCATTATCACCATCGGAGCTGTCGGCAATGCCCCTTTGCTTTGGCTTACGCTGTAGTTCCTCCAGTTAGTCTCGAGTATTGACTTGTAAGTCGCGCAAGCGCTCTGCTGGTAGAGTAACGGCACCCTGTTGGCGAATCTTACCAGCCTTACAAGCTCTTCAGCTGGCAGCTCTCCGCCGTATGCTATACTACAGTTATGCATAACAATATTATTAGCAACAAAATTGCCTGTTTCTACAGTAAGGTCATAAACATATTCTTCATCAGGCACTATTTTGATGTCAACTATCCTGTCCCAGAGTATATCCGAAAATGCTAGTAATCTCAATTTTTCTACTGCACTCCCTAAAAGTGGTTTTAAACTTACTATTTTTTGTAAATTAATTCTCGTTAGGCATTGGCTATTTTTTTCTGCTTGTCTTATTGTTTGGTCAGAAAATCCTAACTCATATTGAAACAAATTGTTTTCAATTCTAAATCTGCATAAGCTATTTCCTACAGGCACTACATCGCTTTTCAAACTGGGTTGAACTGCATTTTTAATTCCTTCAGACAGGGTATTAGCCCTCTTAAGCTGCCTAAACGAGATTAAAGAATAAAACTTCTTAATATGCTCCATGCCACCGATAATGATATTATATTTTATTTTTTTAGTTCTTACCTCCCTACCGTTAATTTTACCAAAAGTTTTTGGAATGTTTGATTTTTGTATTTTGGCGATTATACCTAGTCTTAATAGCAAAGACTGGACTAACTCAGCTTCTTCTTTCTCTGCAGTAGCGATACCAATATCTTTGATTTTGACCCCTCTTAATGATACCCATCCATCCCCATCAACGTATCCTTTGAGCCATGCCACGATTAAGTTGTCTGGCAATTCAGGAATAATTTTTT
>VGLX01000217.1 GCA_016866645.1 Candidatus Woesearchaeota archaeon
ATGGTAGGTTGATCTGTCGATGTAAAATATCATCTGGGGGTATTTTCTTTTCAGGTGTTTCAGGTAGTCTAAGAACGTGTTGCTGTCTGCTGTGTTGTATTTTTTGAATAGTTGCGCGCCGTTTTCTGCTAGGCTGCCGAACCAGACGATTTTTTTGTGAGAGCCGGTTGTGAAGATGCGTGGTTTGCTTCCTTTGACCGCCCAGACAGAACGTACTTTCACGTCGTAGTTGAATATGCTCTCATCCTCGACAACAAGCATGAATGACCTTGGTTTTCTTGCTAAGTACCGACGGTTTTTTTTATAAAATCCGCCCTATCTTCTTTCTTGGAGAATGCGTAGCGAGGTCTTGGCTTAATTTTTGACAAGCCCCATGACTGGGAAATTCGTATTACTTGGCGGACACTATATTTTACTCCTGCCTTCTCATAAATCACGTTTCTTATATGAGAAGTTCTCCAACCACGCTTAACATCATGATTTCTTACAATCTTGCGAATCTCCTTCGCTTGTTCTTCTGTTATTTTTGCAGGTCTCCCACTTCTAGTCTTAGTATACAATCCTTTCAAACCATATTTATCATATCTTTTTTTCCAATAATCCACCTTACCGTGCGTACAACCAAAACTCTTACCAACATTTCGCAAAGGCTCTTTATACGCAGCCTGAACCATCAATAATCTTTCCCTAATTACAGAATCCTTCACCCGCCTCAAAGAAGATTTTATCATAGCCAAATTACTCATCAAACATCACCTCTTAACTATAACGCAA
This sequence comes from Candidatus Woesearchaeota archaeon, assembly GCA_016866645.1. Taxonomy (GTDB): domain Archaea; phylum Nanobdellota; class Nanobdellia; order SCGC-AAA011-G17; family VGLX01; genus VGLX01. Next base: position 775 of record VGLX01000217.1, read on the forward strand.
GAAAAACAAGTATATAAATCTGTCTAAAAACTTTTGTCACTTACTGTAGAATAACTCTTTTTTTATCAAGCTACTTTTGATACTGCTTTTACAGCGTAAGCAGAAACCAGTAGTATGAACATAGCGCCTAGAATTTTAGGGTGGAACATTATTGCCCCGACAGTTCCCATGAATCCTGCTTCTGACGTGTCGCCCTGAGTTATCGCTGCTATCGACGGCCCCATTACTTTAGTTAAGGCTAAGCCCAGAAGTACGAAAAGGATTATAAGTATTATCCAAACGTTGCCTTCTTGTGTTATTGCTGATGCGATAGTGTCGGGTTTTACTCCTAAGAACATGAAGATTATCATAAGACACATAGCTACGACTAATAGTACTACAAACCAAGGCATTGTTATCTGTATAAAGTCTGATGCCGACCTGGTCATCAAGAATAGTATTGCCACGACGAAAGACGCTAAGGCTATCAGCCCTTTGTTCTCCCCTAAGATTTTTGTCTTCAAGAGTATCGCATAGAACACTACGAAGACGAATAGGAATACTGAGACTGGCACGAAGTGGTTCAGTGTCCCGACGTCAAGTGGTGATGCCATGGTTTATCACTAATGTATTCCCGCGAATGAGTCCCCCATCTTACCCATTCTTTCCACGAAACCTTCCATGCCTCCCTTCTTTGGCTTCATGAACGCTACTGAGATTATTATCAGGAATATCGCTATCACTACTGATGCTCCAGCATCCTGTTCTGTCAGTTCTATTCCAAACGGTAGCTGTACATTAGAATCTTCTGTTGCTTTTGTCAAAGCCCATATCCCTCCAATAAGGGATATTATTATGAAGAATATCATCAGTCCGCCTCTGAACGCCCCGGCTCCTACTCCGAACAGGCCGAGTATTATCATGAACCCTAAAAACACGACGATTACTGCTGACACGTTAGGGAGATACCTGTTGATGAACTCTACAAGATAAGATTGCTCTCCGCCTCGGACGAGCAGCATTCCAATAACTAGCGCTATAATCGCGTTGAACTTCTTGCTTTCTCTTCCGAATAGCTGTATCTTTTCAAGTATAGCGAATACTAGTACGAATACCAATAAGAAAGGTAGCATAACATCGTAAAGACCCCAACTCTCAAGTTGTTGGACCCCGCCTATAAAATCGATAGCCATGTTATTTATTCACCGCCTTTTTTTCCGCCAAGGGTCACGAAGAGTATTGTTCCCAGCACTATCGCTAGGAATATTATCGTAACTCCGGCTTTTGATTCCCAAAATCCTGTTGCACCAGTCCAGAACCATTCGAACGCGTCAGGAGCGAACGCGTGCCAAGACATCAGCACGATTCCTATGAAGAATATTATTGTCAGGAATACTTTCCAGAACTTGTGGTTCTCGAAGCTGAATTCCTTGTCTGTGTAGAAGAACCCTACCAGCATCATAAAGCTCATCAAAGTGATAAGCAATACTGTCACGTTAGGCAAGAGCTCTACCGTTCCAGCTACC
>VGLX01000218.1 GCA_016866645.1 Candidatus Woesearchaeota archaeon
TTGATAGCCGCGATATCTACTCTTGCATGGGGCAATCTTCTTCTAGTCGTTATTTAAAAGAAAAACCATTAGCTTGTCTTCTTAAGGATTTCAGTCTACTTCCATCCAGTTGACTTTGCGTTTTACCCCTTTGAGATAAACGCTGTCCACAGCCTGTACTTCTTTAGACACAGTTGGTTTCGCTGTTTGTGCCGCACCTGGTTTCAAGCCAAAATATGCTATATCATCAGCATTAAGCGTATAGCTTTTATCTACAACCCAGTCTCCTAATTGTTTTCGCTCAAGAGTGCCATCACTGTTAAGCCTATAAATCTTGATATCACCAGATTTAGTTTCTGTATGAACCTCAACAGAGGCACCAGTCTTATCATAAATTCCGGTAATCTTTTCGTCATACCATCCTTGACCTGCTTTTGCAGAGGCATATCCGAATTTTACCTTAGGGTTCGGTGCTTGCGTCGCGCCTAGCTTGCATGATTGTGCCTCGACTTCAGGTAAAATTCCAAATGAGTTGGAAGATCCGGATGCTTCACAAACATAAACGTTCTCATCAGGGTTTTCGACTTGCAGGTTCTTTTGCTCATTCTGTACTGCCATGATGTAATCATTTTCTCCAGGTCCGGCTGCTAGCTCTGTGCTCATCGGGACGTCATAGTCTCCGGTTAAGAAGTCCTTATCCGCAAGTATCATTTTTTCACCGTTTATCATGGCATATCGCTCGTATCTGTCGCCGTTAAGCATCGTGACTGACTCGCCTTGGTCTAGGAGAATGCCTTGCTTTCCGTTGTTTATCACAACCTTTCCACCATCCATCGTGTATTCTAGATAGTCTCCTTTTTCGATGTTCAGGCCGAAGTGCTTGCCTTCTTTCATCTGTACAGAGAACCCTTCACCGTTCATGACTAATGCGTTCTTGCAAGGGTTTACATAGTTATCAAATCCTGATACGCTCCCGCAAGCTTTTGATAGCAGGACGTTTCCTTCTTCAGATGTGATCTTCATATCATTATTCTGGGCTATAGTATTTTCTCCAAGGATGTAGCCTCGCTTATCTAAAGTAACTTCTGCTAATCCGTTTTCTGTAGGCGTAAAGCGAGTGTTGTCAACAGTGAAGTCTTTCCCGGTTAGTTTTCCAGAATCATGGGTTATGCTTCCTTCACCGATTTTTATGTTTTGGCTGTTTATCTTAACCGTGTCTTCAGGACCGGCTGTTATTGTCGCTACGCCGTCTTTGTAAACAATCTTCCCATTCTTCGGAACATCATATTTTGTTCCTCCCAGTTCTATACTCGTTGCTTGGGAGAAAGTAGCGTCTGTTTCTTTTACATTACCTTCACGGTCCATCACTATCTTGCTGTTCTCTTTGAGCATGTATCTTTTTCCGTTAATCTCTACGTAACCATCTTTTTTTGATGTTAGCGTTATGTCTTTTCCTTCTCCTTGTGTTGAGACTTCAACGTTTGTTGCTTTCACGCTTAGGTCTTTCTTGTCGGGATTTATCATCTGTCCTAATTCTTGTTCTTTCTCATTCAGTTCTAGCTTTCCACCAGCTAATCCCCCTTTACTGTCCATCTTCAAGTCTTCATTAATCTTTGCGCCTTGCTTCACCCAGCCGTCGACTTGGTTGTACTGCTGTATAGCCTTAGCGGCTTCTGGGCTTGATTCGGCAATCTCGCCCATCATCTGGCTTGTTATCTGTCCAGTTACTTGACCTGTTAAGAACCCGCTAGGGTCTGTAGTCACTTGGTATGCCTTCAGTACAGTCTGAACAGCGCTTGCTGCTTGAGGACTTGCGAAGCTAAGCCCTTGCGTAGCTATTGTTGAGAATATCTCTGCTTCTATACTAAAAGCGAATATTAACACTACGAGTATCATGATGATGCTGGTTAATACTTTCTTGTTCATTTTCAGTTCTCCTAAAACTTGTTGGCTAACATGAAATTGTAATCGTATCCTATGACCTTCGATTTCTTATCCACTAATGAGTAAAATACGTCGTCGCCTATCTTGCTTATCCCTACTTCCATGTCGTTCTCTGCGGCGATTCTTGCTATGCAGCTCACGCAGACTTCATCATTGCTAACTGCAATCTGTTTTTTCACTATCTCGTTGGACACTTTTTGTATCTTGCCGAGCCTCACTGGAAGATTTACTGTGACTGTTTTGAATCCGCTTTCTGCTTCTCCTTTCTTGACCTTTACGTCCATGTTCACGTTAAGTTTTATTGCATCGTCTAAGACGGTGGCTGTGGTTATAGGGTTGCCGTAAGTCACT
>VGLX01000219.1 GCA_016866645.1 Candidatus Woesearchaeota archaeon
AATCAACTTTGGAAATTAGCAAAATCATGAATGATCATCATTAACATGATAAGATTAGATTCTTAATCTTTTCAATATAACTCTTTTCTATAACATAATCATATTTTACAGCATCAACAGTATGGCTGTATAAAGGATCATAATACTCTTTTAATATTCTTGCCGCTAATTCTTCAAACTCATCCTCTTTTAGCATCTTCAACCACTCATTAATCTTCTTGTCATTACCTACACTTTTTCTCATAAGCATTATCTTCTCAGCCAACTCTTCCTTATACGCTGAGTACTCCTCGACCAATCTTTTAACCCTATCATCAAAACTGCAAACAATCTTCACCTGGACACCTTCTTTTAAAGCCTTGTATAAGAATGCTGGCATCTGCACGTGGCCTATCTTTTTTGACTCATACTCGACGATTATATAACTCTCATCTTTCAGCTCTTCTAACCTTTTGAACAGCAAAGCGTCAAACATCTTCTGGCTGACAGGATTAAGGCCTACGCTGCCGAGTATTGAGCTCCTGTGCTGTGCCAACCCTTCCAAGTCTAAGCTGTTGCTGAACTGCTTAAGTATCTCTGTCTTGCCTGCGCCGGTCAATCCGTTCAGCACTATGAGCTTAGGCTTCAGCTTGTAGTCCTTGAACCTCTCGAGTATGTAATTCCTGTAAGCCTTATGCCCTCCTTCTAGCTGCCTGACGTCATAGCCTAAACCTTCTAGTAATCCTGTTAATGATTTAGACCTCATGCCTCCGCGCCAGCAAAAGACTATAAGCTTGTCCTTCTTATACTTAGACACCGCTTCTAGAAGATTTGGCAGGCTCTTAGAGACGAAATCCAAGCCTTTCTTGAAAGCCTCATCCTGCCCTTTCTGGGCATACAAAGTACCAACTACTGCCCGTTCCTCATTGCTGAACAAAGGGACATTAACCGCTCCAGGGATAGTAGACTCTTCAAACTCTTTAGGTGTGCGTACGTCTATGAAAACGTAATCCCCTGATAAGGCTTCTTCGACGCTTATAGTTTTCATATTTTAAGTAAATAAGCTTAGGTCATTGAATGGAGACGAAAGCTTTTAACTTTTTCGCTAAGAATCAGGCATCAACGCTTAAACAAAGATAAGAATGTTTCATGGCACAGAACTCATTTTAGAAAATTCTCAAGATGCACATGGGAAGACGGCATGGTAACGTGTCTACCACTCTAAAAGAAGTGGTTTGGTACGAGCACCTGAAACATACGCACTGCCACCGCTGCCCCGAAAGCGACGACTGCGATGTGGAAGACTTCCTAAGCTGCGCCGTCCCTACGTATAAGAATTTTCGCAAGTGCAGCTGCTACCTATGCATAAACAACAAAAGACTAAGGAAGATAATCGAATCCTGGGGATACTACAAAGACAGGCCGAAACAGCCTAGAAAACGCCACTACCAATACCCAGAAGATTATCACGAAGACCTGTTCGAAGAAACGACCCTATGATAAGAGTTTGAGGTTTACGTTACTTCTCAACGTAACGTCAACGACACCCACAGGGCACACACGTGCTAATATAAGAAACACTACTGCAAAGAACTAATCTACCAACAAGAAACACTCCTCCAAATCAACACCCAAACAATTCAGCAAACAAATCCCGTTCAACCCTCTTTTTCAAGTGAGAGGGTTTCACGACAGATGAGACCTAGGAGGAAAAACAAGATGGGAAATGGAATTACTGAGAAGCAGTTGATAGCTTTGAAAAGGTTTGCGAAGAATCCTGAGCTGAGCCAAGGAATACTGAAAGGCGTCAAGTTCGACGGGCTTAGCAAAGAGGAAGCGAGCGAGCTGATTAAGAAATGCCTCGGACAAAACAATTCCAGTGAAGGAGTATTGACTGGCGACTCGGCGGACTTTGTCATAAGGTTCGGGCAGAATTACAAGGACGGTGACGTGTTCAAAACAGTTTTCTTGACCAGTGAAGAGTTGGAAGCTATCAGAAATGCTCACAGGGAACACTGTGCAGAAGTATTAAGAGAATGTGAAGACGACTATCCTGACGACAGAGAGTTACAGCTTGCGATGTTTGACAAAAGAACGGACAAGATATTTACGTGGCTCCAACAAGCTTTAGATGAGTATTAGGTTAGCTAATATATACTGTAGTAGCTAAATTTTGATAAGTTAGTTCTTGCATATATTATTGTTAAAGACTTTTGGGTTTTAGGGGGTTGGG
>VGLX01000220.1 GCA_016866645.1 Candidatus Woesearchaeota archaeon
CAAAAAAAGAACAGGATGGAAACTGGGACAAAAAAGACCCGACAGAATAGACACAGCCAACATGCTCACGTCGGTATGGCACAACCTCTACTGGCTAAGATAACACAATTCTGTCCCACACCCTATTCCTCAAATAAAAATGCACTGGCATAAACTATTTAAATCTCTAAAAATTCAAGTCTTCGGAGGTTGATAAAATGCCAGGGATATGTGTAATCGGTGCCCAGTGGGGCGATGAAGGTAAAGGGAAACTTGTCGATATCATCGGTGAAAGCGCGGATTGCATAGTCCGGTACCAAGGCGGTAACAATGCAGGCCACACAATAGTGGTCCAAGGTAAGAAGTACACTTTCCATGCTCTCCCTGCAGGAGTGTTAAGAGGCAAGAGAAGCTTGATTGCCTCAGAAGTCGTTCTCGATCCTAGGCAGTTATACTCTGAGATGAAAAAATTCGAAGGAGAACTAAACCTCGGAATCGACCCTAGAACCAGCATAATAATGCCCTGGCACAATGACTTGGACAACGTCGGTGAAGAGTCAAGGAAGAAAACCACAGGCGCGGCCATAGGTACAACCGCTAGAGGCATAGGCCCTTGCTATGAAGACGACAAGAACAGGTCAGGGCTAAGGTTTTATGAGCTTGTAGGTAATCCCCAAAGTCTTGAGAACAGGATAAGAGAAGTTCATGATGTTAAGAGAAAGGTCATAGAGCAAGTATACGGCACACAAATAAGCTATGATATAAACAAGACAGTCGATGATTACATCTCGCTCGGAAGTTACTTAAAAAAATACTTAGCTGATGTTTCTCAAGAGGTTAGCAAAGCGCTGAAAGACGGGAAGAACGTGGTGTTCGAAGGCGCGCAAGGCACGCTATTGGACATAAAATTCGGGAACTATCCCAAGGTAACCAGCTCTCATCCGATGACCGGAGCAGTATTTGACAGCGTAGGAATAGCACCTATGAAGATGAGGGCCATAGGCATAATCAAAGCTTACGTAACCAAAGTAGGCTCAGGGCCAGTAGTGACATGTTTAGACAATGGCCTGTGGCCTGTTGACGAGTCAAAATCCACTCCCGAAGGGAACTATATCCGAAATAAAGGGCAAGAGAAAGGAACAACAACAGGCAGGCCTAGAAGAGTCGGCTGGATGGACGCAGTAGTCTTGAAGTATACGCACAGGCTGAACGGATTCTCAGAGCTAGCGCTGATGAAATTAGACTGCTTATCAGGTTTGGATAAAGTCAGGATGGCAGTGGCTTACGAAAATAACGGTATGATATTTGATGATTACCCGTCATGGGACACTGACTTCTTGAACGATTGCAAACCTATCTACGAGGAATTCGACGGATTCGGAGACATAAGCCAAGCAAGAACGTATAAGCAGCTCCCAAAAAGCGCAAGGAACTATGTCAATCGTATCGAAGAATTAATAGGCACGCCAGTAACGGTAATATCTGTAGGGCCAGGAAGAGAAGAAACGATATTTAGAAAGTTCAAGAAGTTTTGACCTTAGATTCTAGGTTGTCCTCTTTGATGAACGCCGATTTTAGCACTTTATCATACCCTTTGATAGTCTGGTATTTTGTTAAGAACTTGTATCCCAACAATAGCGTGAAACCCCAGTTCAGGACCGGTATGAATGGCGCTGCCACGAAGCTGACAGGGCACAGCACCCCATAAAGTATCAATGGTGTGATGTTTTTCTGAAAATACTTATCTGCTAAGCTTTTGCATTTTTTCTTGGCTTCCTCTTCAGTTATTTTAGAAGAATAAGCTACCTCTAGGCTTTCAAAATGATAAACTGTTTTCAGCACTAGCTCCTCATCAGACTCTAGCTTGTCAACGTACTTCTCAAGGGTGGACTTGACCTTACCGTCTTTCATATTGCTTATTCTCCTCTCAAGCTTGGACTTGACAGTAGATTTTGTTTCGTCAGCGTAAAGCCTGTACTCATCGTTTAAGCTGGTTAGGTAAAGTTTCATCGGATATGTCAAAAGTTGCTAGGGGTATATAAGATTTTGGATTAACGTCAGTTGTTTGAACTAAATTAAATTTTGAGTTGTTCTCCTAGGATTTTTTCAGCTTGTTCTATTTTTTTGAGGACTGATTCGGCTTTTCCTAAGTATTTTTTTGTTACTGTGACGAATTTTTTTCCTT
>VGLX01000221.1 GCA_016866645.1 Candidatus Woesearchaeota archaeon
GTTTATCTGCTTGTTTTTACAGTTTATTAGGTTGTTTGGCGACGATTTAACCTTGTTAAGGTAAAGAATGACCATGCATGAATTAACCCCAATTTTTCAATTAAAAACGCAAAAACATCAAAATATGAGCTCTACAAGCCCTATAAACATAAAATAGAACATAAAATTTTTCAGTTTTCATATCCGATGATGAGAAAACAGGCAAAATGCTTCAGAAAGGCTGTAGCCTCAAAATTTAAGCGTTTTAGAGGATGTCCCTAAAGCCTATGGCCCTCTTTCTTAAAAAATATGCCAAAAGTTTTATATAGAAAATTGGGGTTATCCTTGTTATGAACTTCGAGCAGGTATGCAGGGACATAAAATCTTTGAAGATTCAAGGCGCGACTAACGTTGCAAAAGCAGGGATTCAGGCTTTGAAGATAAAACACGACCCTGCTTCTGTAAAAAAAATCATAAGCTTGAGACCTACAGAGCCCGCTTTGAGAAATGCTATAAACTTTTCATTGAAAGACATAAAGAAAAATCCTGACCTTGCATTGAAACATTTTGGCGAAGCTAAGAAAAAGATCATTGAAATCGGAGCGAGAGAAATACCTAAAGATTCTATAGTCTTCACACACTGCCACGCTTCTACAGTCACAGGAATCCTGAAAGAAGCTTTCAAGACTAAAAAATTTGAGGTGCACTGCACAGAGACGAGGCCGCTATACCAGGGAAGGATCACAGCTGAAGAGCTGGCAAGCGCTAAAATCCCCGTTACCATGTTCGTCGATTCTGCAGCAAGATACGCTTTGAAGAAGTCTAGCATCGCGCTTTTAGGGGCAGATGCTATCCTGTCAAGCGGAAAAGTAGCCAATAAGATAGGGTCCGAGCTTTTCGCCGAGGTAGCCAGAAAGTATGATATTCCTTTGTTCATCTGCACAGACTCCTGGAAGTTCGACCCTTTGACCGTTTGGGGCTACACAGAAGAATTAGAAAAGCGAGAAGCTAAAGAGGTCTGGTCAAATCCTCCTAAAGGCGTTAAGATAAGCAACATCGCTTTCGAACTGATAAGCCAAGAGCTTATCACAGGGATAATCTCAGAACTGGGAGTTTACAATCCGGAAACTTTCATAGTAGAAGTTAAAAAAGCTTACCCGTGGATGTTTGATAATACTCCTTGATTCCAAGGAAAGAGGTGATGAGGAGCGCCTTGAAAAAGCGCTCCTTTAAGATTTTTTATTAACGATGGAAAATCCGAAAGACGGCAAAATCGAAGAGAAGCGTAAGAGAGTTAAGGACTTATTCGAGCTCTCAGTTTTCTCATTACTATTGGCCCTGCTTATAGCCCCAGGACTATTCTACACAGACATCATGGCCCATGAGCTGTATCACTATGCAAAAAACAAGGAAATCACAGAAGAGATATGCATAGACATTAACAAACCCTACTGGGGTCATGTAAAAGTAGGATTCGAGGATGAGCAAGCCTTATTAAAATACAGATCTGAAGAGATGAACAAAGAAGAAAGAAACGCCAATATCTTCGGCCACATAGCATCTGCGATATATCTTATAAACGCTTTGATAGTAGTCAACTGGATGCTCATGCTTGTAGTAAGGAAGCAGCGGAGTAGATAAGCCGTGTTATGCTTTGACTTAGATAACACACTAGTAGATTCTTATGACGTTCACGTGTTCGCATTCCAGAAAGCATTCAAGAAACGCAAGCTCATGAAAGTTAGTGATGCTTTCGTGCGGAAGTTCTTAAGCATGATGGCGGATGAGCTTATAAAAAAGATTTATCCCGAACTTTCTGAAGAGGAAGTCCGCGAGGTGATAGAAGACCACAACCGCTATGTTGTGAAATACGCAAAAAGGTTCGTCAAGCCATTGCCCACTGTAAAAGAATCCCTCAAAAAATTAAAGAAAAATTACAAGATAGGGATAATCTCAAACTCTTCCCACAAAGAGATAATCGCTACTCTGAAAGCAGCGAATATAAGCGTTAAAACCTTTGACGTGATCATCGGCAACGATGAGGTCGAGCATGGTAAGCCATGCCCTGACGAAATCCTGAAAGCCGAGAAGCTAGTGCATCAGCATGCAGAGTATATGATAGGCGACAGCCCTTATGATGTCTTAGCAGGCAAGAGGGCTGGCTGTAAGACGAT
>VGLX01000222.1 GCA_016866645.1 Candidatus Woesearchaeota archaeon
AAATGCGCTGGCCGGGATTTGAACCCGGGTCTCCGCCTTGGCAAGGCGAAATTCTAGCCACTGAACTACCAGCGCGTGCTGAATATGTTTCGTATATTGTTGTTTTTAAAACTTATGGTGAAGAAAAAGTCATGGCATTTTCTTGATTACGAACTTAGAGTCTACTTCTCCGAAGCCGAGGGTGGCTTGGACTTTGAAGTGGTAGAACGTCCCTTCGATGGCCGGGTTGTTCTCGGATATCTGGTTCCTGGTCTTCATGGCCAGATGCTTAACCTGCTGCTCTAGCACTTCTTTGTTAGTATAGATTATGTTCGTGTCAACTTCTATTCCCGGGCCTAGCGACACTTTGACAGGCTTGTTCAGGCCGTCACAGGTTATCGTCTTAACATTAGGGTCGTGCAGTAAAGGGTCTACCCTTCCAAGGCCAAGCAGGTCTTTGTACAAGAAGTATTTTATCTCGTCTTTGTAGTCGTCGGTGTAGTCTATCTTGAGCCTCTTAAAAGCCTTCTTAACATTGTCAGCTAAGTATTTCTCATCCTTGATTATTTTCCTGTTCTTCTGGAAGTCCTTAAGGACAAGGTTTTTGGTCTCTTCGACCAGCCTCATGTCGATTTCCGGCTCTGAAAGCTCATATGTCACTGTTGAGCCTTGCTGATTCAAGTTGCTTTGCACTATGACCTCGCCTTTCAGGTTTTTGAAGATTATCAACGGGTATAGGGGCACCACATGGGAGAGTATCTCTTCGGGCTTGATAGTTTCTCCTTCCTCTTCTTTTTTCACGCTGCCAGGCTTTGGTACGTGTATGATCTCTGGAAGCTCAACCCACTGCTTGGCAGATGGGGGTAATGGTGGCAGGTGGGACGGTCCTTCGGTATGGTGCGGCGGGATAGGCGGCATGGTAAGCTCATGCATGTCATGCACGTGAGTTGCTGTGGAGTATTCTTCCGTGACCCTTTTCGGTTTCGGAGGAGCCTTCTGGTCTATCTTCTTCACAGCTTTAGCCTGCTCAGATTCTTCTTTCTTCTTCTCTGCCCTAACATGTGCTGCTCTTACAAGGTTGAAGAAGAATATCTTTGCCGCCTGTATGTCAGCGTCTCTCGGCTTGACTGCTAGCACGTCTAGAATCTCTTGCAGCTGCTTTATTTTCCTCTCGTGCTCGTCGTCTCTGATGAACCTTATAACATTCATGCTTATCGCTCACCGGTTACGGAAAAAGTTAGGGTTACGAGATTCAAAGATTGCCTCTAGGTGCTACTGTCTTAGGCTGGAACTGCTGTATGTTCGCTGTCGACGATTTCTCCCGTACGTATTTTTCCAATAGTATGAGCCCTTTGGCTATCGTCTTGTTCTGCTCTAGAAGGTTCTGCAGCTTGTCCATCATGGGCTTGTCGGTGCCTTCTTTGATATGCTTGGCTGCTTCTTCGAATATCTTGACCATCTCGTCCATTCGTTTGGTTAGTTCTTTTACAGAAGTTATGAGCTCGGCAGTTTTTTCCTGCAACGCGATGTTGTTTCTGGCTAGTTGTTCTATTATACTATCTTTTGCTACCCTAGGCATCCTTGCCGTTCCTCCTTTTAAGTATTAATAAAAGCGCTTTGCTAGTATAAAAAGGTTTCGAGCAAAAACACCCTGAGACTAGAACATGCGGCACACAATGCCTGAATTTTTACTTTTGCTGCAGCTTCCTCTCTAATTCTTTGACTTTTTTTTGGAGCTCGGTGATGTCTTTCTCCTGGGCTTCCCCCATGCGGAGGTACCTGTCCCTTATGAGCATGCCTAGCGACAAGAAGAATACAGCAAGCCCTAAGAATAGTAAGAACCTGTTCTCGAAAAATCCTGACAACACCATCAATGACACGCCTATCAAGAAGATGTTGTGGAAATGCTTCTTCTCCCTTACATCAGCCATGATGCTTTATTTAGCGTGTTTTTAGGATTTAAACTTTTTGGAATAAGGCATTGTTAAGAAAAAAAGGATGTTAAAAAAAAGAAAAAAAAGAAATGGTCAGTACATTCCTCCCATTCCGCCCATTCCTCCGCCGCATCCGCCTGGTGGCATCGGTGGCATTCCGCCTTTCTCTGAGCCTGAGCCTCCTGCTATGACGTCGTCTATCCTTAGTATGAGCTCTGCGACTTCTGAAGCG
>VGLX01000223.1 GCA_016866645.1 Candidatus Woesearchaeota archaeon
ATGCTCCGTTGGGAATGTCGATGAAGCAAGAATGGACTGGCGACGCCCAAAACTTGGGATAGCCAGATGCCCCATCCGCTCAGCGGTGGGGAGGTTCACGAAGCAAGACCCGTTCAAAGAATATGGGACCTTGAAGAATATTACTCTTAACATAAAAGGTGAGACTAAGAGTTCAATCATCTCCATGCGATTGGATCCTTTGTTTGGTAAGTATTCTTCTCATTCAACATCAATATCAGAAGAGAGGGCTAAGAGGCCTGAGACTATTAAGCATGTGAGGAAAGACCCGAAGAAAGACGGATGCATCTTTTGTGAGCCTAAGATATATGAGATAACCCCTGAGCCGAGGATAGACCACAGCCGTGACGGCTTGCACACCTGTGATGGGAAACCGGTAATATCAGTTCCTAATCTTTTCCCTTTCTCGCCGGACCATTACGTGACTATTTTTGCAGACCATAAGCCTGACGTCACAGACCTTCGTAAAGAAGACCTGATAAACTATATCGAGACAGCGTTCTATTTCGCTAACAAGTTCAGGGCTGAGAAAGCAGAAGGCATGTGGGACTTCATCAATTGGGGTGCTGCTGCCGGGGCTTCACAGCCGCATCCTCATGCACAGAGAGGTACCTTGGAGAAGAAGATTAACTCCATAACCACGCTTGAGCAGGTATCATTGAACAAGAGGGCGAGGGATATGGAAAACCAGGACCCTTTTGAGGTTTATATGTCAAAAGTGAGAGATAGCCCCTTACTTCGTTTTTGAAAATGACTTCTTGTTCATATGTGCGCCGTTCGCTCCTAAGTTTCCAGACCATGTTGACATCATCTCTAAGAGGGGGTTCAACACATTATTGGATACGAGCTGGGATTACAGGAAAGGGTTAGCAGAGTCTATGCTTGGCGTATTCCACTCCTTATGCATCCACAGGGGGGTCAGTGACTTCAACCTTGCATTGCACCAGAACTTTTTTGAGGTAAAAGATTTTTACAGGCTGCACTGGCATGTCTACCCTAGGAACAAGAACAACTTGGGCGGTATGGAGATTAACAACTCTTATGTTGTAGGAGTGTTTCCGCAGGTTACGGCAAAAGCCTTAAGGCAGCATTTCGGTGTCCAAGGTTACGATTGAGAAGTGAGAGTTCAGGGAAGGATTTTTCTTACTCTTGAGGTTGAGGATTGGACAGTTTTTTGTAAGCATCATATGCTTGATCGGTGAGTGTCCATTGTTTTCTTCTTATGAATTGGGTCCCTTTTCTGGTGTGGACCATCTGCTTGACTAGGCTTTGCTTTTCAAGATCGAATAATATCTTCAGTATGAACTCATCATTACGTGCTATCTCGTCGCTTATCTGTTTGGTGAACATCCCCCTTAATCCTGCGTCGAATAGAACGGATAGTATTTCCTCTTTTATCTTGTTCACCTTTTTTTCTGATATCTTAGACATACCATTTTCTTAAGCGTTTGTTTTTTATAAAATTTTCTCTTATCCGGTTAAAAGGAGTACTACATTTTTGCCCATAAATTTTAAATACAAGCAAATGATTACTCTTAAAGGACGGACATGTTCGAAGACGAAATAAGACGGCTTGTGAAGCAAGCGACTGGCTTGGAAGAAGTGAGCCTAGAAGTTCCGCCAGACCCTAAGATGGGAGATTTCGCATTCCCTTGTTATATGTTATCTAAAACTTTAAAGAAGAACCCCACAGAAATAGCTAAAGAATTAGCAGCAAAAATCCCTTTAGGAGGGGTTGTTGGCGAGGTTAAGCACCTAGGGCCGTACCTTAATTTCTTCCTCAACAAAGAGAAACTGTCAGAGGCGGTCTTAGAACGCGTTTTAATGGAAAAAAACAGCTACGGATCATCAAACATAGGCAAGGGCAAAAAAGCGTTAATAGAGCATTCTAGCATCAATCCTAATGCTGAGCCGCATATAGGAAGGGTTAGGAATTCGCTTATAGGCGACTCTTTAGTTAGGGTTCTTAAGTTCCAAGGCTACAAGGTAGAATCGCATTTCTTTGTTAATGATGTCGGAAAGCAGATAGCTATGCTCGTGCTGGCTAGCCATGGCAAGAACCCGGATTTTAAGGAACTATTAAGGCTTTACGTGGATTTTAACAAGAAG
>VGLX01000224.1 GCA_016866645.1 Candidatus Woesearchaeota archaeon
ATGTACGACTCCAGAAAGAGCCGCAAAAAAGTCTTGAACATAGCCAAGAAATATTTAGAAAAGCCCCACAAAACGAAGACTAGGTCTGCAAAGAATAAACTTCTAGAATATAAGCATCATCAATGGGTTAATGATGGTTATAGGGCTGCGAGAAAGAACGAACCGAAGTACACTTGTGATATTGAAAAGCACAAAACAGCTCCGCAATAAGCTGTAATAGTCTAAGAAACAAGATTGACTATGGAACTGATGAAATGGTGGGGATGGGGATCTGAGAAGAAAGAGTACGGTTTGAAGAAGAACAAGAAACTGTTATCCTACATTCAAGACGTGCTAGGATTAGACTTGAGAGAGTACCCTAAGAAGACTTTTGAAAACATAACACTTCCAGATATCACGGTATCTAAAAAGATCATAGATGAGCTAAAACTTTTAACGAACGCTTCTACAGAAAAGCACGACCGGCTTACGCATTCTATGGGCAAAGGATACAAAGACTTGGTAAGAATCAGGAATGGAGATATAAGGCAAGCTCCAGACGTAGTAGCGTACCCTGAAACTGTTGAAGAAGTCGAGAAGCTCCTGAATTATGCAAAAGAGAAAAAGCTTAAGATCATCCCTTTCGGCGGAGGAACAAGCGTGGTCGGAGGAGTAGAGACAACCTGCCCGGGAACAATATGCGCAGACATGAAAAAACTGGACAAAGTAATGTCTATTGATACAGTCTCTCAAACAGCTCACGTGCAAGCAGGAATCCTAGGCCCCGACCTGGAAGAGAAACTTACCAAAGCAGGATTTACTCTCAGCCATTTCCCGCAATCATTCGAATACTCCACACTTGGCGGATGGATAGCTACTAGGGCTGCAGGACAGAATTCCACCAAATACGGGAAGATAGAAGACATGGTAGAAGCTTTAACAATGCACTACCCGGGCGGCAAGATATCTACCAAGACAGTTCCCGCCTCAGCTTCAGGCTCCGACATAAAACAACTGTTAATCGGCTCTGAAGGACTGTTCGGGATAATAACCGACGCCGTGATAAGGCTCCACCCCTTGCCTGAGCATAAGCATTATTCAGGTTTCATACTGAAAAACTTCGACGAAGGGATAACCACCCTAAGAGAGATATTGCAGAACGAGATAACCCCCGCAGTAGCCAGGCTTTCTGACAGCGAAGAGACCAGAGCTATGATGAAAATCGGCTCATCTGACAAGGGGATTGTGAATGGTTTGATGAAAGACGCGTTCAAGTTTTACCTCAAGAAAAGAGGATACTCCGGAGATGAGGTCTGCATGCTAATCCTTGGATTCGAAGGACCTAAAGACAAGGTCAGATTCGATTTTGAAACAGCCAAGAAGATAGTCCGAGGGGCTTATCTAGGGACTTCGCCAGGGAAGCAATGGCTGAAGAACAGGTTCGAGCTCCCATACCTGAGAGACGACTTACTAGACCTCGGAATTTTAGTTGACACTTTAGAAAGCGCAACCAACTGGAGCAACATACCCTGCCTTTATGCTAAGACTAAACAATCTATGGAAGACTCTATCAAATCTTACGGCGTCAAAGGATTCGTCCAAACCCATATATCTCACGTCTACCGAGAAGGAGCTTCGCTGTATTATACGTTCGTAGCTAAAGAAGTCAAAGGCAAAGAGATAGAGCAATGGACCGAGATAAAAAAAGCAGCGACAGACACGATAATCAGCAACGGCGGAACTTTAAGCCATCATCACGGAGTCGGAAAAGACCACGCTGCATGGATAGAGCACGAGCATGGCAAAAAAGGCGTAGAGATAATCAAGAAACTGAAAGAATGTTTCGACCCTGACAAAGTCCTTAACCCGGGAAAGATGGGCATTTGAAAACCTTAACAGGTGGTAAGCCTTTGAAAAGAGACCTTGACCGCATGTCAAAAACAGAGTACGACGTTCTAATAATCGGCGGAGGAATAAACGGCGCAGCCATAGCACACGACGCAGCACTAAGGGGCTTGAAGGTCGCGTTGGTGGAGAAGAAGGACTTCGGATGGGGCACCACATCAGCCACGTCCAAACTTGCGCACGGCGGATTAAGGTATTTGAAAAATTTCGAGCTCGGCCTGGTTAGGG
>VGLX01000225.1 GCA_016866645.1 Candidatus Woesearchaeota archaeon
TCCAAAACTTGGGGCTTGACTCTAAGATATGCACCTTAAACCCTTCTGATGACAGTATAGAATTCCATAAGCCAAGCTTGGTAGTGAGCTTCAGCCATCACGACAAACTCGTCTCGATACAGAACCGGACTTTAGACATGAACGTGACATTAGACCATAACATGTATGTAGCATCGCAGCAGAGCAGGAGAAAAAAGAAGCCTGACTTCCAGTTCGTAAAAGCCAAAGACCTAGAATCACAGTCACTAATAAAACGCACAGGGACATGGCACGGAGTTTATGAGAAATACTTCGTCTTGCCGTCAGTTCCCCTAGGACATTACGAAGGCAGGCAGGTCATCCAGCACTTAGCGCAGGAAATAGAGATACCTATGAACGACTGGCTTGCGTTCTTCGGGATCTGGATAGCTGAGGGCTCAGCATGCTCTACAAGAGTGGCCATATCCCAAAAGCCGGGCAGAAAAAGAGACATGATACGACAACTCCTCAACAGGATGCCATTCCAGTTCAAAGAAGCTGAAAGGGAGTTCTACTCACACACCAAGCAACTGTCAGACTACCTGGAAAGCTTCGGAAAAGCGCATGAGAAACACATGCCGAACATGATAAAAAACCTAACAAAAGAGCAGATAGAAACATTCCTAGACTGGTACTGCCTGGGCGACGGCATTGTAATGAAGAACGGTTACAGGATATTCTACACATCCTCAAAAAGACTGGCCGATGACATACAAGAGCTCTTGCTAAAAATCGGAAGAGTAGGAATCGTAAAAAAAAGGAAACGGCCTTTCAAGACATGGACTAAGAACCATTGGGCTGACTCTTCTAGGGCACAGTATGAGATACACGAAATGGTCAAGAAAAAAGACTCATGGATAGACAAGAGAGACACGAAGATAATAGACTACGAAGGCAAAGTCTACTGCGCAACTGTCAAGAACCATATAATGTACGTGAGAAGAAACGGCAAGCCCTACTGGTGCGGAAACACGACCATGTTCTGGTCTGAGCCCAACAAGATATTCAACCAGACTTTGAAAAAGATCGAGCCCAAACTAGCAGAGGAAGGATACGTGGGCTACATAGACCTAAACTGCATAGTAAACAACCATGGCATCCACCCGCTAGAGTTCACATCAAGGTTCGGATACCCGACGATAAGCATACAGCAGGAAAGCATGCTAAACCCTATAGGGGAATTCTTGTATGACCTGGCAAAAGGAGAGAAGGCTAAGCTTAGGGTGAAGAGCGGATTCCACTTAGGCATAAGGATAGTGGTGCCGCCGTTCCCGTTCAGGGACAAGGAGACGTTCAGGGTAAAGTCTAAAGACTCAGTCATAATCTTCAAAAAAGGCCTTGAAGGGACGCATATAGAAGACGTGAAGATAGTCAACGGCGAATGGGTCGTCACAGGAACATCAGGAGTCGTCCTTATAGTCTGCGGCACTGGCCAGACGATGAAACAGGCACAAGCCCAGGCCTACAACAGGATAAAAAACATAATCATACCCCACATGTACTACCGTACAGACATCGGAGACAGGTGGTTCGAAGACAGCGACAAGCTGAACACCTGGGGCTACTTGCGAGAAGTGTAAAAGCTTAAAAACCGGGAATTCTTATCGCAAAACCTATGGAATGGAAACAACAATTTGTAGAAAGATACAAACTGTTAACCGATGTTGACAAGTTTATGGAATGCTCAGAGAAGCCTTTGAGAAAATCAGTAAGAGTCAACACTTTGAAAACCTCTGTGAAAGAGATGAAACAAAGGATGAGCTTACAACAGACACCTTGGTGCGGTGAAGGGTTCTGGCTCGAAGGCGAGGCCATAGGCAACCTGCCAGAGCACTTCTTAGGATACATCTACCTGCAAGAAGCAGCGTCGATGATACCGCCGGAAGTCTTGCAGCCTAAAGAAGACGACCTGGTAATAGACCTCTGCGCCAGCCCAGGCAGCAAGACAACACAGGCAGCAGCCATGATGAAAAACAAAGGGCTGATCATAGCCAACGACAACCAGATATCAAGGCTTAAGCCTTTGCAGATAAACCTGCAAC
>VGLX01000226.1 GCA_016866645.1 Candidatus Woesearchaeota archaeon
ACTTATTATGGTAATTTATACTTAGACAGAAAAAAAGCTTATGTGGTGTACGACCTGGAAAAAGATTACAAACAGCAACTCTTAGCGAAGGAGGTGGTAAGATGAGCAAGAAACAAGAACAAATTATCCTGCCTTTGCCTAAAACAAGCGCGGAAACAGCTGAGAAGCGCTTAGAAGAGATTATAAATAATAAGTCTTCAAAAGAGTTTTACGCTATTTTTGAACACAAGGAATACTCTTACTTTTCATCACGCGACGGGGAAGCGAGGCTTTATCCCGACGGATTTGAGATTGTGAGAGGCAATACTGAACAGAAAGAGGGTGCGCTGTATGTTGATAGGCGACGCTTAATAGTGTACTACTCGCTTGATAAAGAGTATGAAAAACAAGGAAAAGCAGGAGAATAAAAATGAACAAAAAAGAAACATATCTTCCGCCTACGAAGGCAGAGACTGCTGAAAAGCGTTTGGAAGAGATAGTGTCTAACAAAACGATAACTCGGTATGTCATGATATTCGAAGGGGGAACCTACTGGCGCTACAACCCTGTGAATGGCGAGATAAGGCTTTACCCGGATGGTGTAGAGTTAGTGTACAACGACGGCAAGTCTAAAGGTATGCTGCACTTTGAAAGAAGACGCATAGTAGTAGACTACGACTTAGAAAAAGAAACTGAACTGCAAAACAGTAAGGTTAAGGAGTAAGAATGGGAAAGAAAGAAGAAAAGAAAGAAGAGCCAATAACCCCTCTGCCACTGACGAAGGTTGAGACTGCTGAGCAAAGGCTGGAAGAGCTCGTAACTAATGAATCAATAACTAGATATCAGATATTGCATAACCAGACCTGGGCAGAAATGTATGTCAAAAACGGCAAGGCAAGAGTTTATCCTGATGGCTTCGAAGCGGTCATAGGTCCTCAAGAGGCAGTATTGCATGTCGAGCGAAGGAACGCGTTCATTTTTTATAACCTTGAAAAAGAGCATAAGAAATAAGTGTAAAACTAATGAAACACTCTCAATGGATTGATCCGGTAAAGCAAGGAAATATTGTAAAGGAAAGGGTTCTTGTCGACTATAAACGGATGGTCTATAAGATAAGGCCTAACACCCGGTTTTATGGCGGGATATACACCTTTGACATCGCAGGCTGCAACTTCGACTGCGCTTACTGCTGGACTAGCCAAGACACCAAGCAAGGTTGCGGCAGCATTATAGACCGGATAAAACAGAAGGGCGCAAAGCTTTTCTACTCGCCTCATGAGTTATGGGAAAAGTACTCTAAGCAAACAGATAGTAATAAGATAAGGCTTTCAGGAGGAGAGCCTTTGATAACGCCAGAGTTCACTCTTGCTTTCTTAGATATGGGCGTCTCTTATTTTAAGAAAAAGGGCATGAAGGGCCAGATTTGGCTGGAAACTAATGGTTTTGAGCTGGTACGAAACCCAAGCCTTTGTGAGGCTATGGGCCAGTTTAAAGATTATCTGAGGATTTACCTATCGTTGAAACAAACTCCTGAAAAATATTCAGAAACTACAGGAGTAGAACATAAGCACCATGATACGGGTTTTAAGGCTTTAGAGCTCCTTCTTGACAAAGGGATAATGACCGTCCCTGCAGCGCCATTAGCGAATATTTTCGACCCTAAGGCTATACCTTGGTTTGTTGAAAGGCTGCAGAAGATACACAAGAACGCCCCTTTGATAACTGAACTTGGTGATATAGTATTCATGCCTCCGGACAGGATATCTAAACGGCTTAATGAAAGAGGATTTACTTCTGAGAACAGGTTCAAGCCATCCCAAGTCAGAGAAGCTTACGTAGAACACTTGAAAAAATTGGGCTTAGAATACAAGACTATAAACACTGACTGCAGGACATCAGACCAGACTATCGACTACGTTATGTCCTTAGTTGATTTAAGGAAGAAAATCTGTATAAAATAACCCCGTTATAAGACACACTCGTATAGGTCTTGTTTCCCTTTTGACATTGAGCAGTTATCTTTGAGTATGATGTCTAGTTTTGTGCCTTGCGGACCTTTTATCGTCTTGGTGG
>VGLX01000227.1 GCA_016866645.1 Candidatus Woesearchaeota archaeon
TCGATAAAACTTAGTCTTTGCGCCAAAAGTTATTTCCACCGCAGGCGAGGGGTGTTTCGCCCGTTCCTTTGTAAAGTCTTTGCGTAACCTGGCTAACAAGTAATTCTTATAGCTCTGAGTTAATGCGCTGTACTGGAATCCCTTCTTTAATCTACTTTGCTTCTTTATAGAGGAAATATTCTTTAGTCGTTTTTTGTTTATCTCAGAAGGATTAGCACGTAACACTTTTTCCCATTGTTCTATTGACATGCTTCCCTTGCTTTCGATATTGCATACCCGACAAGAGACAGTCAGATTACTTATCTTGTCTGTTCCGCCTTTTCCTTTTGGATGTATATGCTCAATCTCAAGGATATTATCACCAGACAATCCACCACAGTATGCGCACTTATGCTTGTTGACTGTCAGGAGATACTGCTTGACTTCGTAGCCTTGGAGTGTCCCATGTTGATATTCGACGCCCTCTATCAGCGCATTGGCCATCTTCTGCGTATCGAAGGATGCTATCTCTACAACTATCTTAGAGATAGGTAGTGTCTGCGATAACTTATGAATGTCATTTATAATACTCTCTGCACGATTCTTAACAGATGGCGCGAGTATATGCGGACGATTATGCTTACCCTTCTTACCTTGACATTTCCTACAAAGTTGTGCTCTACCATTGCTTACCTTCTTTTTGCTTTTGCCTGTTTTCCTCTTTACTTTCTTCCATACCTTAGGAACATTATTCACGCCACATCTGGCACACTTCTGACTGATTTAGCCTTTCCTTCTCTAAGTAGTATTCTTGCTTTTATAGGTTCGCATGGCATTAACGGCTTGCCATGTTTGTTTAAAACATGCACTAACATAAAGTGCATCTCCTTTCAGAGTTAAATTCCCCCCCGCCAATGTTATTCCAGCTTGCCAGAAATGTCTGGTCGTCCTATGGTTGACTGTCCCTACCTTAAAGGACTGTTTACAATGTCTAATGTATAACATCAGACGCCATCAGAGAGCCTTGCTATCAATAGTCCCACGGCATCTGCCATGAGGATAGTCGGGGCTGGTGGAGCACCCCAGGGTCCGATAACTGGGATAACGTAGCTAAAGCTTTGGCTGTCAACATAAGGCTTGTAGAGCAATCCCTACAAGCCCCTTCTGATTCTGTGAATCAGGAGAGGTTATTGACCGGCTTTCTTTGTCGCTTTGCTATCTTGTAAAGAGATGGAACTAAATCCTCTTTAATCTTGGGCGAATACATGATTTCATCTCCTTCCTTAAAATAATAAAGGCGCTTAAAGCTTTTTAAGATAGCCCAGCGCCCTTTTATCTTTTTGCTTCTTGGCGTAGCGAACAACTAACACCAATACCAGTAAAGAATCAGGTTGAGTTCTTCGACTTGAAACTCTAACCCCAAATCAGCAAGTATTCTTTGGCTTAAGATGAAGTCCGAATCGAACCAGCCATACGCGAAGTGATTGTATTGCTGACGCAGTTTCTTGCCGTGCAGGCGGTTTAGCGAAGCTAAACTGCTGAACGAAGTGAACATAGACATCCACTGATATTCATCATCTCCTATTACTGGGATAACCTCATAGCCTGCTTTATCTTTAGGCATTCCGAAAGCATCCGCCAGGACGTATAGCACTGTCCAACTGCCACCGCTAAGGTGTGAACGGTTATAATGGTTAGGTGGTATGACCCCTATTACGTTGGGAAAGCCAAAGACAGGTTGATAAACGAAAACGTCGTGGTAGCACAACTTTCGAGGCTTTTCTCTATCTTCAAAATCCATGCACTCTAAATCTTTAATCTCTTCAATTGTATAGTGCGGGATTTCGCTGCAGAATAAATCGTCAAATTGTTGTGTGCCATAGAAGGAAGAGAATTGCTTCGCACGTGCATCGGTTAGTTTTCCGTTGTCATCAACTTGCAAATTAGCCACGCCGATGATAGTTATTAAATGTGTTCACTTCGTTCACCGACGCCTTCGGCTTACGGGACGTATGCCCGTTTTGGTTCACCTCACTTTCT
>VGLX01000228.1 GCA_016866645.1 Candidatus Woesearchaeota archaeon
GCATTCACTAGAATAAGATTATTTAGGTAATCCAAAATATATTCCCAATTACACATATAAGCCCATCAATAACCCACGTCAAAGCTTAATACATACTTTTGAGATTTGCTGGTTTTAAACGTATAGCCTGATATTTATTATGTAAGCATTGGCTAAGAGTATAAGGTTTATAACCACAGTGAAGAACCATGGGAACTTGTACTTGTTCTCTACGCAGAACCAGATATAAACTATGAGCAGCCACTCTACTAATAATAGGTGTATGAAGTAGAAGAAATGCTGGAACAACATCTTAGTAAGCCATATGGCTAATGACGTGGCTAAGAACAGTAGCACTATTTTTATTAAGAATCTTATAAAATTCTTCTCCCTTTCGAAGACTAAGTAAGGCTTATTCTGAAACTGCTTTATAGACAACAGATGCCTTATAATTCCTGAGATTGTTAGTCCAAAAAACCAGGAAGCGACCATCATTATGTTGAGCATTAAAGGCTTGATGTTCGATAAAGACTGCTTGTAGATTATCTCAAGGATTGTTATTAAGCTTACAGTGATTAACACTGCCAGGATTATTATCAAGTAGGGCTTATATTTTGGGTAAAAAGATTCTCCAACAATCATCTCGTCTATTTCGTCCTGCTGTGCTAAAGGCCCTCCCATTGGTTGCTCTTCATCCATGTTTCTCTCAGCCTTAAAGGGTTGTTGTTCATTATATTCTTTTCGAATCGAAAGAAGGGTATATGGGCCCGGCCGGATTTGAACCGACGACCTTCTCCAAATTGAAACCCTTTAAGGTTTCGTCAAGGAGATGTCATAGCCGTTGTCCACCCCTAAAAGTTTTTAGGGGTTCTAGACTACGGGCCCAGCAGTTAACTCTTCATACTTGAAGGTTTTTAAAACTTACTTTTCAGAATCCGAGTTTTGGAAGAACGTCAATACCTCAGCTTTCCGCAAAGCTTCCTCGCACATGTCGTCCATTCTCGTATCAAACTCTAACGATAGCCCATCCTCTTTAAACGCGCTGCTCTGCTGGTCTGAGAATTGATACGTGCCTATCTCCTTTGCCTGAGAGACTATCTCCTCTTCGCTTTCACCTACCAGCGGGGAGAGTAACGGGTATTTCAATAGCCCTTTAACAAGCTTGATATTATCTAGGTTTTTTGATGAGCCCATAGTGTCTCCGGTGACAATAGCAGTAGCGTTTTCCATGACTAAGATTTTCTCAGCTGTTTTCAGCATGACGTCCATCCGGAACTTCTCAGCATCATTCCATGGCATCATGTATAGCTTGGTCTTGAACTGGTAACTCGCGAGTACACGCGCCAAGTTTTTTATGTTTCCAGATTGTTTATTGTCCGTGTCACAAAAATGGACTAAAACTACTGAGCATCCGCGCTTGAACATCTTATACACGGCTACTGAAGAGTTGACCCCTCCGGAGAGCAGCGCTATGACCTTTGCTGTCGAGCCTACCGGCAGTCCACCGACAGAGCTTACCCTCTCATCGTAGACGTAAGCGTCTTCACCTAGGAGTTCTACGAAGAAAGGCTTGCCCGACGGTGAGTGCTTAGCGTTAGTATTTGAAGCTACTGCTTCTTCTAGCGCTCTTAAGAATTCTGGCTTTTGGCCTTTGGCTATTATCTTAAACTCTTTGATGGAGTTGCCAAAATGGCTGACAATGATTTCTGTTATCCCTTTAATGCTTGGTGAAGTTTTTTCTGCGAAACAGAAGTAGCTTATTCCAGGGGTGTGCTTCAATATGTGTTCTGCTTGCTTCTTATCAAAATTTTTGGCAAGCTGCACGATTATGCGCCCATGCTCTCTTAATATTTTCTCGTAATTGCCCTTCTTCAGCCCGGACCTTATGTTGTCGGATAGTTTTTTCTCGAAGAAGCTTTTCTTCGCGCCTTTTATCCCTACTTCCCCGCCGTAATGGATTATCAAATATGCCATGCTAACCGTTTGTTTAGAAAATGAGAGTTATAAACCTATCGAGAAAAAGC
>VGLX01000229.1 GCA_016866645.1 Candidatus Woesearchaeota archaeon
ATTTTAAAAACATGCTTAGGGGAGGATACGCTGAAAGAACTGTGACAGTCACAGTTGGGACTGACGAACCTGTGATAACCGAAGCTTCTGCAAAGGGGGATATAGCAAGCTGGATTAACTTTTCATCTACTAGCTTTGAAGTATCAAGAAACAGCCCTTACAAGCTGAAGATAACTGTTCAACCTCCGCCGGACTTAGAGAATGGCGACTATACGGGGTACATAAGGGTTATAACAGGAGGATTAGGGAAGTTAGGTGAGAACCAAGCAGGGAGCGTAGTCCGCGCAGCAGTGGACATAGTAACAACAGTAACCATAACTGACGTAGAAGTGAAAGCTTGCAGGGCCAGAAGTTTCAGCGTTAACAGCGTAGAGAAAGGTGACCCGATTGAGTTTAGGCTTAATGTGATGAATGACGGGAACATAAAGATTAAGCCGTTAGTCACGATTGATATTTGGGATCAAGAAAGAGAAAATATCGTCAAGATGATAGAATTTGATGATGAAGAAATACTTCCTACTACCAGTAAAGATTTAAAGATTAGTGTGCCTTCGGATGATTTTGATATCGGACAGTACTGGGCAGACATCGTCGTAGATGAATGCGGGGGGGCAGGGGATACGTTAACCTTTGACGTTATGGAAAAAGGAAGCTTAAGAGCTGATGGGGTTTTGAGGAGCCTATCCTCAAAAGTGTGGACGACCATAGGAGAAAACGTCCCTATATATGCGATTTTCCAAAATACTGGCCAGAAGGAAGTTTCTGCTAAGTTTAAAGGGAAAATCCAGCGAGGGGAAACGATAGTTAAAGTCTTAGAGAGTGAGGAATTAGAAGTGCCTGTAGGCGAAACTATGAATTTCACTATGTTCTTCAAGCCCGAGGAGGCTGGCAGGCATGTTATCAGCGGAAGAGTGTTTTATGACAAGAAGAGGACTTACGAGGTGAGCAGTATAGTAAATGTACTGCCTCCTGAGAAGAAGAAAATCAGCGCAAGATATGTGGTTTACTTAGTTATAATCATTATAATCATATTTTTGATGTGGAAGATTAGAAGAAGCAACGCTAAGAAGAAACAAGCAGATTAAACAGTTTTATTGTTTAAAAAACATGATACTAGCCTATCCTTAATGATTAAGAACAAAACGGAGGTTTACAAAAGATATAAATAGTTGGTCTACCCATTATAGGATGGGGGTTTAAACTATAAAGACGGAATAGTATATTAAAAGTAAGGGAAAAAGAGGTGTGGCCAGAAAAATGAGTGTGATACAAGCTAAGATTCTTAGCTTGGTAGTAGTGATTCTCTTAGTTTTACAAGTAGCATGCGCCAGCAATATTCAAATAGACATAGATCAGCTCACAATATCAGGCATCGTCGGTGAAAGTATTGCGAGCAGTTTTGAGGTGAGAAACACTGGAAGCAGCGAGATTACAAACATAGCTTTTTACATGACCAATACTTTAACGCATAGCTCATACAGTTACACAATACCGAATTCTAATGTTATGATAAACTCTGGTTCAAGCATAAACTTGAACGCCGGAACCAGCGCTTTAGTCAATTTCAACGTAAGCATCCCAAGCTCGACTTATCCTGGAAACTACGTTGGGACTATAACTGCTTCTAACAGCAGCGAAACAGACACTTTAGTGCTTATAGTAAACGCTCAACAGCAGGATTTAACTCCCCCTATAGTCGTGAGCCACAGCCCGACAGGCAAAGTTACAACTTCCGCTATATCTTTAACAGTGGTTAGTAATGAAGATGCTACGTGTAAGTACAGCACGTTATCAGGTATAACGTATGACAACATGGACGGTAGCTTCAGCTCTACAGGCTCCACAACGCATGTTAAAAGCCTGACTGGACTTATCGACGGTAATTATCATTATTATGTCAAGTGCAAAGACACCAAAGGCAATATCGCGATGAGCGATTATGACGCTACGTTCACGCTAGACAGTTTTCCTAAAGCAGATATAACCTTGAACCCTTCATC
>VGLX01000230.1 GCA_016866645.1 Candidatus Woesearchaeota archaeon
CCGAAGCGTACGCTGTGCTTTCTGATGATGAGAAGAGGCAGCAGTATGACACCTTTGGCAGTGACGCTTTCAGCCAAGCCTACTCGCAGGAGGACATTTTTAGAGGATTCGACTTTGATGATATATTCGGCGGCATGTTCGGAGGAAGCAGCATTTTTGATATGTTCTTCGATAGGGGCGGCAGTCCTAGGCGCAGGGTAAGAGGGGGAGCTAACCTGAGATACGACCTGGAAGTAAGCTTTGAAGAAGCAGCTTTCGGAGCTGAGAAAAAGATAGAAGTTGAGAAGCATGAGAAATGCGACGAATGTGACGGCACCGGCTCCAAAGACGGCAAGCTTATGAAATGCCCCGATTGCAACGGCTCTGGAATGTTCAGAAGAACTCAACGGACATCATTCGGTGTTTTTACGCAGCAGACCACCTGCAGGTCATGCGGTGGTGAAGGCCAAGTAATTAAAGAGGCTTGTCACGAATGCCACGGCAGGGGTGTGGTAAAGAAAGAGAGAAAGATTAACCTGAGAATCCCTGCAGGAGTAGATACGGGCTTTACTCTTAGGCTTAGCGGAGAAGGCGAGCCTGCGAGGCATGGCCATAATGGTGACCTTTTCGTGGTCATCCATGTTAAGCCACATAGGGTGTTCCAGCGCGACGATGATGACATCTACTTAGAGATACCTATCTCGTTCAGCCAAGCTGCTTTAGGCGACGAGGTTGAGATACCGACGCTTAATGGCAAGGCCAAGCTGAAAATACCCCAAGGCACCCAGTCCGAAACGGTTTTCAGGCTGAAAGGCGAGGGCATAAAGAACTTCCACAGCCACGAGCATGGCGACCAGTACGTACGGGTTAAAGTCAGGACGCCTTCAAGCCTCGGAAAAAGGGAGAAAGAATTATTTGAAGAACTGGCTGGTACTGACAGGAAAGATTTAAAAAGGAGTTTCTTTGATAAGCTATTCAAGTGAGGTTTTCGAAAAATGACGCGTTGCAACCGCTGCGGGAATGATTTTGACAATTTTTTTAATGGCACTCATTGGTGCACTGTTTGTGGGAAGCAATTCATGTTTGATGAGAATGCGTTGAAGAAAGAGGAATACGCTAAAAATAAGAAAACTGAAGAAGATTAAGGGCTTCCTTTGATTTTTAGTTTTACCACTTGATCTATGCCTGTTGGCATGTACTGTTGTTTCGCATCAGCATCAATGCCTTCTAATTTTTCATAAAAGCTCGTGTCTATTTCTACGAAACTTTCTAGGACATCTATTTTTGATAAATCATTGCATCCTATCACGTACTTTTCTGATTGGCCGGGCAGTATGCCAGTCAGCTCTGAATTCCAGTCTATGTTTTTCGTGCATAAGGGCATTCCAGGGAATTTTATGCTCTTTATCACCATTCTCCCATCCCTGTTGTTTTTTAGCTGTAAGCTTATCAGCCCTCTTTGCAGTACAGGATCATAGCTTATGTCTACGTCTTCGCAACTTAGCTTAGAATTTGACTCTAAACAAGTATCAGGCACTTTTTCTTGTTTAATCTCTGCTTGTTGCTCCCCTTCTAAGGTTTTTGCTCGTTTAAGAGCTTCTTCTATTATGTCGCACACTCCAGAATTGTCAGTGTCCAGGCAGCATTCCCCCTCGTAGGTTATTCTTGGCGGTGCGCAGCTTGGCGGGGCCTGCTCTTTAGCACAGCCACTTAGTATTATGATCATGATTAGTAGTACTATCTCTTTTCTCATTTCTTTTCGCCTTTAAGTTTCTTTTTTATAACTTCATTCTTTGTAAGAACTGAATTCGGAATGTATACTGTGTCGTCTTTCACTTTTAGTATTGTTTCTACTAAGCTTACGCTAACGACTTCACCTTCTATATCCTTGACCTTGATAACGTCTCCTGGCTTGATCATGTTTTTTTGATGCAAGAAGAATCCTGCGGTTATGTTAGGTATGAAATCTTTGAATGCCAGTATTATGAAAGACAGCATTATT
>VGLX01000231.1 GCA_016866645.1 Candidatus Woesearchaeota archaeon
TATCTTTTGTTCAGGCGTTATTTCACCATGAAGCGTATAGTCGTATACCAGGACAGCGTCTTCGCAACCGTTTAATCCCTCTTCCTCGCAGCTAGGCACTTCCCTTCTAGTGAAAAGCACAGAGGTTAAAGATTTACAGTTTTCCTCGTTCTCGCAGCATTTCCCGGATCCACATACTCCTTCAGATGCGGATATGCATATTTTAGAATCAGGACAGCAGTAAAAGTCTTGCGCTTCGCATGTACTCGTGTCTTGGGTTATTGTGAATGTTCCGGATAATGCTTCTTGATCGTTAAGGTAGAATTTGAAAGTGTAAGCTCCTGCAGGCCTATTTTGGCCGGCGATCTCCAGGCTTATAATCTCGTATGATTCCGGATAGTTTCCATCGGAAACTTTTGAACTCTCTGCTACTACAGCCGAATTAGGGTCGAATATTTTATAAGATATTTTGTCGGCGGTTGTTACTTCAAAAAGCTTTATGAGTATGTAAGCCACTTCTTCAGTATCTAGGAATTCTGATGTTTGTTCAACACATATAAGCTTCGAACCCTCAGGGGCTATTGTTCTGCAAATCGAGTGAGTGTCGATTGTTACAGCGCCGCTAATGTTTACTCCTACAAGCAGGTATACAAGTATTACAAGTGATGTTAGTGACGATAATAATGCTGTTAAGGTTGTTAGTTTTCTCATTTTATCAGCATGCTACGCAGTTGTCTCCTACTGCCACTCTGTCTCCTTGCTTGAAAGTGAAAGTGACTCCTAAAACTTCTACTGTTTTGTCTTCATCTGCTTGGCAGATCGTATGGTCATCACCTTTGAGCTTTATCGGTACACATTCGCTTTGTTTCAGGCTGTACTGTGTTATGAAGGGCTGCTCTGCTGTACCTATCATTTTCTCAGTATCACCTTTTTTTATCATTATAGGGTATTTCATAGCGATTGTTATCTTTTCTTTGTTTTCTGTCAAGTCCGCTTCGATTTTTATCTCGCCTTTCGATTCTACTTGCACGTTTTTGAATTCAGAAAAATCTGAGCATCCTGGTATGCAGCTGCAAAAGTCTTCTTTCACCTTATTCGCTAGGTCAGATTCGTAGTTAGGGCATTTAGACCCTCCTAAAGGTGAGCTGCTCGCGCAGTGTTTCACAGCACTTGGCAAAGAAGATTCAAGGCAGGACATGACACGTGCTTTAACTTCTTCCACATTTTGTTCTAACGTCAACGAAGCGTATGGTTCCTGATTTTTTGAAGAGTTCAAGAATATGTATGCGAAGATTATAGCTAAGGCTAATATGACTAATCCGAGCAGAACAAAGGCTGTAATTTGCCCCTTGTTTTTCATCATTTCTATAAGCAGGGTTCAGGATATAAATTTTTCTGTAAACTTTTAGATTATAATACCAAAAATAGAACCAAAAGGTCGGTTTTTATTTGAATATACTATATTTACTTTTTCTTCCTTTTAATGCTCTGTTTACCTCTTCCTCAGTCCATCCGGATTTCATAGCTGCGTCTTTGACTTGCAGTTTAGTGTAGCCTTTTCTTAAAGAGCTGTCTACAAAACCCTGCAGCCTTATAAGCTCCCTGCTATTTCTTGAAAGTTTAGAGGGTTTAGCAGGTTGCTGTACGTTTTGTATTGGCTGTTCCGGTTGCTTAGGGTGAACTGTTGTACCTAGATGCGTATGGGGCTTGTATTGCCCGATAGCGAATTTCGGTTTTTCTTCTTTTTTGCCTTTGATTTTGATGAAGTCTGACAGTTTGTAACCTTTGCTCTTAGCGTACAAATAAATTCCGATGCCCATCAAGGCCAGGAAGATGAGTATTAGCAACAGCCAAGTAAGCATGCCTACGCCTCCTTTCTTGCCACAATCCTGAGGGCAGTTCTCCAAACTCTCAGGGTAATCCTTTTCAGTATCGCAAACTCCGTCTTCGTTGCATAAAGGATTAGCCTCGCTAGGATCACAGTCTAGCAAGCCATCCCC
>VGLX01000232.1 GCA_016866645.1 Candidatus Woesearchaeota archaeon
AAGTCCTTTGCGCATTGTTTAGATATCTTAACTTCATTAACGATGTTTGCTATTGACCATCCCATTTTGACCTCCTTAATACTCCTCAGTTTATAGGTGGAGGTTTATTTAAAGTTTTTTATGCAGAATTAATATTGGTTATCCAATATATAAAAATAAAAAAAGAGAGCCAAACGTTTTAAGGCGAATGACTCTCTTTCTTACCTGCTAAGCTGATTAAGAACTCCCACCCTAACCATAAAGTCAGAAGCGTTATCAAGAAGTAATGCGAAAGGTCAACCTTCTTCTTGACCGGCTTGTTGACAGCCTCGACGTTCTTAGCCTGTTTCACTATCCTGTCCAGCACTTGTTTAGCAACGCTGACATCATTTGCATAGAAATACTCACCGTTGGTAATGGAAGCGATGCTTTTCAAGACTTCGCTGTTCATCCTAGTGGTTATTATATCACCTTTGCTGTCTTTGAACAGGCCTTGGTCGTCCCACTCGTCTCTCCTCGGTATGAAGACTTCACGATCTCCACCAATACCTATCGTGTAAACCGTGATTCCTTTACCACTAAGCTTCTTCGCTTCTTGTAATACACTGTCAAGTTGTGAACGGTCCTCTAACTCACCGTCAGAAACCAATACCACAACCTTATACTGAGAATTCTCGTCAAACATCTTCGAAGCAGTCTCAAGAGCCTTACCTATCTCGGAGCCTGTGAAAGCTATGCTCAACGTATCAGTGTTCAACAGGTTGTACTTGCAGAACTGGTAATCTTGGGTAAGCGGAGCGATTGTCACATCACTGAAAGCGAAAAAGAACAACCCTACCTTTTCACCTTGAAGCAAATCTATAAAGTTTAAGACTTCAAACTTGCCACGGTTAAGACGGCTAGGGTATTCTTGTCTTAGAAAAACTTCCTGGTTAGGGATAGTAGTGTCTTCAGCAAGCATCGACCTTGAAGTGTCCATGCCTACAATGATATGTATCCCTTCTCTTTGCGTTTCCTTCGTCTCATACTCTACTGTCACGCCCACTATGGAGAAGGTGGCTAGCAATACCAACGAGGAAATGATAAATATCCTTCCGAGATTCTTCCACCTTAAAATCTTCCTGTCAGCAAAAACTGCTAACCACTTCTTCATCCGCTTGTAAGCTGTTAAAGAGAATATTAAGAACAGAGGTATTAATATCAAGAGAAGGAGGCATATGGTTTTAGAGAGTATCATAAAACACTACCTCCTTTCTTTATTTTACCCCACCTTGCACTCCTGGAGAGCCTAATATCGGGATGACTTTCTGAAGCTGATTATCTCCGTCTTTTTTCTCAGATTTCTGCTGAGACTCTCCTTCACCAGACTGTCTTTTGATTAAGAGTTCAAGGTTCCATCTCGGGATGTCTGTTGAAGTTCCTGTAAGCTTGTTGTCTTCGATGATGTTGATAGAGTTTTTGAAACAAGTGATGGACTCTTCTACTAATCCTTGGGTTTGTCTCTTTCTCGTCTCTTCATCACCTTTTACGAACAAGATCTTGTACAGTTTCAGGCAACCCATGAAGTTTTGAAGCCGCCATGCCTCTTCAGGTGTTAAGTCTTTTGAGGATAGCAGATTTTCAGTTTTCTTTTCAAGACTTTCTATTAACAGCCTTAACTCTTCGATCTTTTTGATTAACAATTCCTTGTTTTCGCTTTCAAAATTGGCTATCTTTGCAAGTTCTACATACTTCCGCTCAACTTCTGACCATTCTCTGAAGAGAATCCTGGACTCAACCGAGTATTTCTCCTGTGTTCCTTTTAATGCTGAGCTGTAAAGCTCTATAGCCTTATCGTCATCGAACTGCAAGGAATCCCCTTGGATGATGTTACGTTCGCTATTGATAGTCTCATCAAGTTTGTTGTCGAATTTCTTGAACGTCTTGTATGAGAAGAACGCAGCAATCAGTAAGAGGATTATGAGGATTATC
>VGLX01000233.1 GCA_016866645.1 Candidatus Woesearchaeota archaeon
TTCGCTGTCTTTGAAGATTATGCTCTCGTTCCCTGTGTAGAACTTCTTCCATGTCAAGACTTTCTTCAATCCTGGAGAGTATACGGCGATGGTCATTATCGGGTCCTTCTCGGGGATGGAATAACGCCCGATAGGTGCGTAAGTCTCTATGTCAAAAGCAAGGAGTTTTGGATTGTCATAGCTTTCCTTTTTTGGGATTATCTTTTTAGCTCTGATGACACCTTTTTTCTCTTCGCATTCTGCTTCGCAAAGAGTCAAAGGCTGTATGCCTTTTTCAGACCAGTACCTCTTCTTTAATGAGATGTCAACTTCTTTCCTGGAGTCTATGTCTTTGAGCTGGCTGATCAGGTCAAGAATTATCCTCTTATCTCCAGGATTCTCCAAGAACGCCTGTATGGCTTCTATCTCCTCGTCGAAGTATTTCATCTTTTTGACTTCGGCTTTCAAGACCTTGTAGGCTTTCCCTTCTTCGTCCTCAAACTTCAAGCCCAGCATGCTTTTTGCCAGCTTGCTTGCGCCTTTTTTTGGGATTACCCAGAAATAGTCTTTAACAGAGCTGTCAAGCAGAATTACCTTTTTCCCGTCTTTTGTTCTCCCGAATATCCTGATGGCGTTAGCCTTATTATCAAAATCTGTATCTAACGGGAAAAACTCTAGATTCATAAGATAATCTTTATATTTTTTTATTTAAAAATACATCGGGACTAAGAACTTTGTTTTAGCTGTGCAGCGTGTCGAAGTCTCCGAGCATCACGTTGCCCTTGAACTTCTTGACCGTTACTTCTTTCCCGATTAACGAGTTTTCCAGCTCGCAGTTCTCGATCCTGCTCTTCTCATCTACGATTACATGCTTTATCTTTGAGTTGACGATTACGCATCCGTCGTTAAGCGTGACGTTAGGCCCGACTTCTGAGTTCTCTATAACTACGCCCTTGCCTAAGAACACAGGAGGAATTATGCCTTTCACCTTGGGCTGGTCCATCTTGCTTATTAAGTAATGGTTCGTGTCCAAGGTCGTCTCTATCTTTCCGGTGTCCAGCCATTTCTCTATGGTCTTTGACTCTATCTTCGCTCCGCCTTCTATCATGAACTGGAACGCGTCGACTATCTGGTACTCGCCCAACGGCCTTATGTCCTCGTCTATCAGCCTGTGTATCTGCTTGAACATGTCCTTGCTGTCTTTTATGTAATACATCCCGATATTTGCTAAGTTCGTAGGCGGGTTCTTCGGCTTTTCTATGATCCTTTTGATGTACTTGCCTTTCAGCTCGACTATCCCGAACCTTTGGGGGTCTGTGGTCTCAGCCACGAATATCACTCCGTCGCCTTTGGTTGCTAGTGAGAAGTCACCGTCGAATATCGTGTCTCCGAAGATTATGAAAACGTCATCTTTTATGTAAGGCTCGGCTTGCAATACAGCATGGGCAGTGCCTAGCCTTTCCTTCTGCTCCACGAATGTCGCTTTGAGATTGGGATAATTCTTCTTGATGTAATCCTCGACAACTCCGCCTAAGTACCCTGTTACGAAAACCACGTCGGTTACGCCTTTGGCTATCATCTTGTCTAGTATGAACGCTATTGACGGCTTGCCTGCCACGTTCAGCAACACTTTTGGTATCGTGTTTGTTAACGGCTTAAGCCTTTTCCCTACTCCTGCTACTGGTATTACCGCTTGCATGATAATCTCTAACCCCCGATTTTTTAAAAACTTTACGTTAAACCTTGTATAAACTAATATATAAACCTTGCTTTAATAACTTTTTTAAACATTAGATTTAACACTATTAAGCTTATGAATTTAGCTATAGGTTCTGACCATGGGGGGTTCGAGCTTAAGGAACAGCTAAAAAAGTACTTGGACAAGAAAGGCATTGCATATAAAGACTTTGGGACGTTCTCTAAGGACAGCTGCGATTACCCGGACCTCGGAAGCTAGGTAGGAGCAGCAGT
>VGLX01000234.1 GCA_016866645.1 Candidatus Woesearchaeota archaeon
GGCTGCCCGAAACTGGATGACGTAGGGTTCTACAAGGAAAAGCTTGAAGAGATCATAAAATCAAACAAGATAAAGAGCATATCAATAGTCCACATGGAAGTCCCATGCTGCTACGGCATACAAAACGCTGTGGAAGAAGCGATAAAAGGCTCAGGCAAGAAACTGCCGCTCAAGGAATATGTTATAAGAATTGATGGGAGCATACAAGAATGAAACCAAAACATTATAAAACTTAGTTTACTTGAAAGGAGGTACTATGAAAAACCGAATCGTAGGGTTAATAATAATTGGAATAACCGCACTGATAGGCTTCATAGTCTACTCGTTCAACAAAGCGCTTACCGACATAGTGAACACTTCATGCTCTCACGGTCCGAGCTGCGCGATGTGGGGGAGCATAGACTTCCAAACCAAAATAAGCCTTGGGGTAATGGCTTTCGTATTCGCAATAGGCTTGTACCTAATCTTTTTCGGAAAAGAAGAGAAGATAGTAGAGAGGGTGATTACTAAAGTCAAAAAAGTAGGTGCTGTAGAGCAGAAGAAGGTGACAAAAGAAGCGTATCATAAAATAATCGCTGGCCTGAGCCAAGATGAGAAAACCGTTTTTGAAAAAGTCATAGAGTCTGAAGGCTCGATATTCCAGTCAGACCTTGTTGACAAGACAAGCTTCCCAAAAGTTAAGGTCACAAGAGTTCTTGATAGATTAGAAGGCAAAGGCTTGATAGAGAGAAAAAGGAGAGGCATGACTAACGTAGTCATTTTGAAGAGTTAACATGGCAATCTGGAGTTATATAACCTCTTACTTCTCAGCATTCTTTTTCCTTATCAAGGACTTATGGTCATGGTTTATTTTAGGTTTTGTCATAGCCGCTTTGGTGCAGGAGTTTGTTCCCACTAGGAAGCTGTTAGAATATTTCGGGTCTAATGACTGGAAATCCCTCCTAAGAGCTACTTTTTCAGGGCTGTTCATAAGCGTCTGCTCCTGCGGAGCCATACCGATAGCAAGCATGCTAAGGAAGAGAGGCATGTCAACTGCTACTACGCTGACTTTCTTGTTGGCTACCCCGTGGGCAGGACTTGTTCACTTGTTTATCATGGCTTCGTTCTTGGGGTTTAAGAACACTTTTTTCTTATTGCTCGCTTCACT
Organism: Candidatus Woesearchaeota archaeon; assembly: GCA_016866645.1. Classification (GTDB taxonomy): domain Archaea; phylum Nanobdellota; class Nanobdellia; order SCGC-AAA011-G17; family VGLX01; genus VGLX01. Next base: position 1,148 of record VGLX01000234.1, read on the forward strand.
TACAGTAGCGTTCATCTCAGGCTTGGTGCTCTCGCATTTGGAGAACAAGAGATGGATAGAGCAGAAGCTCCACGCTTCCCACAGGAAGGGAGAGAAGGTCAAATGCACCCATTGTTTGGAGCTTGAAGACATGGGCCACAAGAACGAGCGTTGGACTAGAAGGTTTTTTTACTGTGTGCCAAAGAACATGTGGTGCATCTTCACAGACATCGGCAAGTACATGTTCATCGGGATTTTCATAGCCGCTGCTTTGAAAGCTTTCGTCCCTCATACGATTATTACAGAATTCCTTGGAAAGGGCAGCCGGTTCTTCCCTATACTGCTTGCAATACCGGTGTCTTCTGTCATCGAGCTATGCTCAGAAGGCTTCACAGTGCTGGCTGGACAGTTGTATGTTATGGGCGCTTCGCTAGGTGTAGTATTTACGATGATAATGGTCGGAGTCTCTACAGACTTCACAGAGTTGTCGATGATATTCGGACAGTTCGGCAAGAGAAGCGTGATAGCTTACTTAGTCACGAGCATAGTGCTGGTTGTAATTTTTGCTTTTTTAATAAACATCTTTCTCTGAAGACCTGTTTTCTTAGAATAACGCTTCGCTCAGAAGCTTGTATGAATTCCTAATGGTTTTTAATGAAGCGTCTGTTGCGCTTATAGGATACAGTCAACTTGTCGTCATCTCTTTCTCTTTTGCTAATTTGATTAGGTTGAGTAGCTTATTTTCTCCTAGTGGTAAATTTAGCCCTGCTGCTTCTGCTGGTGTTTTTCCTTTCATTTC
>VGLX01000235.1 GCA_016866645.1 Candidatus Woesearchaeota archaeon
AAGCTTAAATATTTAGGATCCTCTTTAAGATTGTCCAGGTTTAAGCCTACTGCCGTTACTGCCAGCACAGGCAGGTCATATTTTTGTGCTTCGCTGACCATTTTTGACAAGTTCTTAATCGTCTGGGTCTCATACTCGGTACCTACAAAGATGGATATGGCCACTGCTGTCGCGTTCAGCTTCAAAGCATCCTCTACTGTTATCATAACATCATGGTCTGCTAGTGAGTGTATCTTTTCTTTGGCTGCCCCTATGCTTGGCCCGCCATCAGCCCTTAATATGATGGGCTTCTTATAATCTGAAGACACGCAGCTAGTCAGTAACCCTCGAGTGAGCATCAGAGCGTCTGCGTAAGGCCCTACCTGCTTGATCATGTTCCGTGGTTTTTCCAATCCTTTTATCGCGCCTAAGAAGTACCCATGGTCTACTGCGAACATCAATGTCCTACCGTCTTTCTGTATTATCTTAGAAAGCCTGTTCTCTAATCCCCAGCTCATTTTAGTCCCTCCATGAAATCTTTTTTTTATCCGATTAAGAACTGGATATAAACAGTTTATATAAACCTTTTGGAAGAATAAGTTCTTGGCAAATCTAAGAAAAGCCAAAAACCTTCTTGAGCATTTACTAAAAGTCTCCGGATTTTTAAGCTGCCACTTTGCCTCTTATTTTAGTGTTGTCAGTAAAAAGCAAAAGGTTAAAGTCGCTGCTATTATCGCAAACACTAGCACTTTGTCGAAATAGTTTGTCATCAACCCCCTCATCATGTTTATTTCTTCTGCTTCAACCCACCTCCTCCATTCTTAATTATTAATATGTCTCTTCCACTATATAAGTTTTTAGCCACACGTTTATATAGTGAACATTTTTGACAAAAAACATGCGCGTTATGCATAAAATCTTGATTTTATAGCAAAAGGTTTATATAGTAAACAAATATCCCTTGTACTATCTTTAACAAATCTTTAACAAAATAGGGGTATTATGAAAAAAGAAAACCTACAGGTGAGCCTAGAAGAATACCTAAAAGAAGATGAAGAAGTCACCAAGTTCGTAAGTAATGAGAACAACAATTTCTGGAACGAACAGTTGAAAATAAGCGCTCAAATACCTGTAGACTGGCTGGTAGAGAAAGACCCAACTTCTGTCATCGTAGGCAAAGAGAAAGAGATACAAGTAGGGAAGATGGTGAACTACCTAGGCGCGCAGATAGAGCTCCAAAGGGAGATGAGATTCGCGGACCTATTCACGTTAATGCTGGAAATTGACTACCTGAAGAAGAACGGGTTCAGGTCAGATATAGAAAACGTAGAGATTGAGATGCAGAACTCTCCAGACTATGACTGGGAGAGGGACTACCAGAAGTTCATAAGCAGGCTAGTAGACGAGAAGAAATACAACAGGTCTAAGATCCTCAAGCACATATTCAAGAACCTGGAAAAAAGGATTATAGAAGCAGAAGTAGACTATAACAAGATATCAGACAAGCTGAGGTCAGAGCTGCCAACACCACCGACGTTCTACCTCGAAGGGCCTATGGGCTCTGGTAAGAGCTTTGTGCAGCGAAGGCTTATGCTCTCCTACATGAAGCTCGGCAAAGACGTTGGCATAAGAGGGTTCGACGTATTATCAATAAGAGACCCGCTAGACTCTGACAGGCCGAAGATAATCAAGCTCCTCGGAGGAGACGGCATAAGGCTGACAACTTACTACGACAACGTCCTAAGGAGAAAGAAAACAGTAGAAAAATGGAAGAACAAGGTCATAACCGGCGGAATAGTCGCTTTCCCAATATACTACGCTATGAGGATAGGCTTGCAGCTAGCGAAGTACAGCTGGGGCTTAGGGATTGGCGTAGACCCGTTAGCTGACATCGGTATGTGGGTTAATGAGAACTTCAAATGGATTGCTT
>VGLX01000236.1 GCA_016866645.1 Candidatus Woesearchaeota archaeon
TATAACGCTTATGATTAATAGTACTTTACCTAAGGATCCTGGAAATTTGTTATTATGATTGTTGTTAGTGTTGTTTTCTTCCATATTAACTTTTGAGTTGCGGCTATATTTAAATATGCTGAAATGACATTGTAATAGTCACTAATGGTCACCAAATCCGGATTATACTTCTGTTTTTAAGCTTCTTCCAAAAGGCTTATAGTTTTCTTCACGCCTATCGTGAGTATGAACCCGGCTAGCTTAGGCCCTCGTTCTTTTCCTATAAGTGTTAAGTATACTCCTTTGAAGAAAACTTTGTTGTCTAAGCTTAATTCTTGGCAGATAGTGTAGAATTCGTTGAACAAAGTCCCTTCATCGTATTTATTATGTTTGAGCTTATCTTTCAGTATTTTTATAGCTTTTTTCTGGTCATCGCTGAGCATGCTCTTTATCGCTTCTGACACTTTCTCGTGCACTTTGAATTTCATATCCTCCGGAGCGTATTTCTGCACCCAGTTCCACGCGCACAAAGCCCTAGTCTCGAGCTTTTTCTTGTCCAGATCATCCTTTATGAAAGTTTTGTATTCTTCGACGACTTTCTTGATATCCCCTTCATAAACCTGGACTAAATTCGTGAGATGCCTAAAAGGGACTTGCAACGGCATCTTATCAGGTACTTTTTCCACCTGGGAGAACTCGTAAATCCTTCGTTCTTTCAAGTAAGCTTTCTTGTTCTCTTCAGTCTCCTCTTCGAAGTAGACTCTTTCTGTCTTGTCATAGTCTTCGTAAATCTTTATCACGTCTAGGTCGAATGATATTGCGAACTCAACATTAGGCCTTGTGCTAGCAAATAAATATCTTATGATATCAGGCTCGTAGACTTCTAAACATTCCTTCAAGGTTATCACGTTGCCTAAAGAGGATGACATCTTGCCACCCTGGCCTTTGACAGTTATGAAATCATACTTCAGGTCTACAGGGTGCTTATCATCAAAAATCGCGTCATATATCTCATTAGCAGTGATCCTAGAGCCCCCTGGTTGTGCGTAATGCTCTTTCCCAGCAGGCTCGAAATCGACTTTCTCATGATGTTGCCGGCACGGCCAGTCTGCCCGCCAGTTCAGCTTGACTATCCCTTTCTTGCTGAAGTCGATAGTATCAGAGAATCCACAGTCGCACTCGTAAGTCACAGTATGGTTTCCGTCGTATTTCAGGACTTTCGTGTTGTCTGTTCCGCATTTCTCGCAGAAAATACCTAAAGGATACCAGTCCTGCTCGTGATGCTCTTCCCTGTACTTGTTGAGCACTTCCCTTATCTTCTCGCGATGCTTCAGCGCGTACTTCATCATCTCCGCATACTCGCAAGCCCTGTACTTCTTATGCTGTTGAATAAATTCTGGGTGTATGCCCACACTTGGAAGGTTGGTCTCCACGTCTTTTTCGAAATGCTCAGCGTAAGACTTGTGGCAGCCGAACGTGTCAGGCGTGTCAACTACCGGCTTGCCGATGTACTTCTCAAGAACTTCGGGATGTGGCATGTTCTTGGGCACTTTTCTCAGCCTGTCGTAATCATCCCACGAGTATATGAAACGGACCTTCTTGCCCTTGTCTCTCAAAGCACGGCATACTAGGTCGACTGTGATTATCTCCCTGAAATTCCCGATATGCACCACTCCAGAAGGGGTTATGCCTGCTGCGCAGACGTACTTGTCTTTATTCCCTCGCTCGCGGATTATCTTTTCAGCTGTCAAGTCCGCCCAATGATAGCTTTCTTCTTGTTCCATGAAATACAAATTAAGAACTGAGTTATTTAAAACTTTTTATTTTATCTAGTAGATGACCTTTTTATTCCAGCTTGGGTTTAATACCCCGCAGCTTGCTGCGGTAGCTTGATAAATGGTTGTGTTTTCTGTTTTTGG
>VGLX01000237.1 GCA_016866645.1 Candidatus Woesearchaeota archaeon
AGAGAATGGGGTTTTGCTTTCTGAAAGAACAGAGATTCCTGCAAGAATATCCGACGGAAAAACAATAAACCCTGAAGAATTAGCAAGAATAGTGATCGGTCTTCTTTCTAAAACCGTTAAAAGTGCTAAACATGGGGCTTCAGCAGTATGCCTCAGCACTATATTCCCGACATTATTAGCATTAGACTCTAAAGGGAGACCTTTGACAAAGATCTTAACCTGGATGGACAACTCAGCAGCGCCTATAGTCGCAAGCTTCAAACAACGCACAAAATCTCCAGGCATTCACAGAAAAACAGGATGCGTAGTACACGAATCATACCCTTTATGGAAGATCCTGCTCCTTAAAAAGAACAGCCCAGAAGTATTCTCAAAAACTGAAAAATTCGTTTCACTATCAGAATACTTGACATACAAATTGACCGGGAAGTTCATAATCTCAAATTCTATAGCTTCTACTACGAGCATGTTTAACACTAAAACATTGGACTGGGATGACTCGATACTTGATATGGCCGGTATAAGCAGAGAAAAACTTTCTGAGCCTTGCAGCGTCTTCCATCAAGAGAAAATAATTAACGGCATCTTGTCAAAAACTGGGCTTAGGAACAATGCATGTTTGGTGCTGGGGGCAGGTGATGGTTTGTTATCTCATTTAGGCACAGGATGTGCAAAAGACAAGATAATGAGCTCCACATTAGGGACCAGCGGAGCTTTAAGACTATCGTCACCTAGACTTGTAACAGGCAATACAAGATTATGGCACTATAACCTCGACGACAAAACATGGGTATCAGGAAGCGCGATAAACTCCGGCTGGAGCACACTGAAATGGTTCGAAACCAACGTAAAAAACTTTAGATTCTCAGACGCGAAACTTAAAAACCGAGATTTTAAAGGCCCGGTATTCCTACCGTTCATAAACGGCGAAAGAGGACCAGGCTACAACCAAAACATGAGGGCTGCGCTGATAGGTATAAACCAAAAACTTAAACTTGAGGAGTTATACTCTTCTGTTGCGGAAGGTATACTGTTCAACCTTTACTCCTGCTATGAATTAATAACTGAAGAATTAGGCGGACCTTTACAAATACGTGCAAGCGGAGGCTACACGACAGCCGACAACATGCTGCAAATGCAGGCAGACATTTTCAACAAAGAAATCATCATAACAAACGCCCTAGAAGCTAGTGCAGTAGGCGCATCAATCCTAGCGCTAAAATCTTTAGACGAAATATCCAGCATAACAGAAATATCTCCTCGGATAAAAAAAACATTCAAACCTGACAAAGAAAAGCATAAAGCCTACATGAAGAGATACGAAACTTACGAGAAAGCTTATTCTATAATGTCAAAAAACTGACAAAATCATTGCTTAACAAACGCATAAGCAACTACTGGTCCGCCAGTGGCTCCGACGATCCTGACAGGGCTGGTCTGCAAGAAAAAGTCCTTCCTCTTGCTATCAGGTATGAGGCTGAGATGGACCATGGACTCGACTATCAGGAGGCTCTTTAGCTTCTTATGCGCGTAATGGCCGCCGATAGGGTCTACTGTCAGAGAATCAGTCCCGAAAACCTTAAGGCCTTTGAACCTTGATATGAAATCCGCAGCCCCTTCCGTAAGGTAAGGAATCCTTTCAGGAACGTGAGCCTTGTTGGCTTCCAGCCACTTATCATAGCCTGTCCTTATGATGACAGCGCCCTTCCCGCGAATCGCATCCTCCCAGGGTTTCAGATGCTCTTCATCGACCTCAATTAAGTACTTTACCCCGTTAAACTTTTCTGAACCTTCCGAACCTGAAAGGTCTATCATACAGGCCCGGTTAAAACAAAACTTCATGCCAAAGCTTTCGAAACACCGGCCTTGAAGCTCAGCGTTCTGATGGCTAGGAGCA
>VGLX01000238.1 GCA_016866645.1 Candidatus Woesearchaeota archaeon
CATCAGCGTATCTGCTTTGACTTCTTTTCCTAGGATGGCTGCTGTCCTGTCCTTGTCAATAACTGCTGGGACACCTTTCAAGGTTCCATCCTCTCGGTGTATGACCGGCACTCCGCCCCCGCCTGCAGCGATGACTATGTATCCTTCGTCCACCATCTTTTTGATAACTTCTTTGTTGATAACCTCTAAAGGCTCAGGTGAAGGGACTACTCGTCTGTATCCCCTGCCGGCGTCTTCAACTATGACCCATTCTTTATGACGTTTCTTCATAATCTTAGCCTGCTTTTCAGTGTAGAAAATCCCTATTGGTTTGGTTGGGTTGTTGAATGAAGAGTCTTTCTCTGAAACCAGCACAGGAGTTATTAATGTTATTACCTTCTTGTTGATACCCTCTTTGTATAATACGTTGTACAGGCAAAGCTCAATCATGTAGCCTAATCCCCCTTGAGAATCAGCCACGCATAAGCCTAGAGGCACGTAAGGCGCCTGCTTCATGCCAGCCTCTACCCTTATCATCATATGGCCGATAGTCGGGCCGTTGCCGTGAGTGATTATTATCTTATGGCCTTGTTTTATAATCGGGAGGATGTTCCGCATCGACTCTAGCGTATTGTCGAACTGCTCGTGGACAGTGCCTTCCTGGCCTTTCTTTATCAGGGCGTTGCCGCCTAAGGCGATTATTATGCGTCTTTTTTTCACAGCTTCTAATATAATATTTTGGCTTATAAACTCATCGAAAGGTTTAATAATCCAACTTTAAGTATCTAAACTAAGGGGAGGGATAAAATGGAAAACCTGTATAAATTTTTGAATAACTTATTCGATCCGCAGCTTAATGGCTACTTAACTAAACAAGCATCGGATTTGATTAATTCGACAATGAAAGATATTGTTGAGAAGAAAATTGGTGCGGAAGAGTTTGCTTCTTTAGAAGGATATATAGTAAAAAATCATAAAAAAACTAAGTTCCGTAAGCTGAGCGAGAAAGTAAATAGCATGGTTTCAATCTCTCAACTTGGAAGGATTCGTTTATTTGATCATGAACAGATACATCCTGTTTTATACGACCAAGCGCGGGGAGGAGTCCTGCTTTTATGTGGCTTAAACTATTATCTCAAAGGTTACGCTTACGACTTGGAAAAAACATATGATAACGTGTGCGGGTCGAAGATAATAGTGTCTGATAATGGCTTAGAGGATTATATTAAAGATATTGATTAAGCATTTGGAGGGGGATTTTATCATGGCAAAGAAAGGGATTGACAAACTGGTAAAACATCTAGAAAAAGAAGGAATAAAAGTGAATAAAGATGTGAAGAAAGTTCTTAACTACTTTGATGGCAAGGTGGTGACCTATTTCAGGCCTTCAGGCTTTGGCTCTAATTCTCCAGACCTGGTAAGGCATATTAGTGATTCGCTAGGCATGAAATACGAAAAGATAGAAGACATCCTCTGGTCGTTAGAAAGTAAAGGATTCCTAGCAACTGAGAAAGGCATGCATGCAATATCTGGTAGTGAGTATGAGTACGGATTTTCAGAGAAAGCCAAAAGCACTTACAAGTAATAAGAAACTTGTAGTCTTTTCTTTTTTAAATATCAAGAAGTTTAAGCCCTATTTTTAGGTCTTCCTTACGCGCTACTTTCTCATCAAAAGCCCTTAAGACTACTTCGCAGGTAGCTGATACTGTCGCTTCTTTCAGGTGTCCGCCGAAGACTTTCATCTTATCATCGCTCAGGCTTACGTGCGCGTGAATCATCGGCTTGCCATTGAACAAAGCAGCGTTGCCTATCAGGCTTATGATCTCTAAAGGCTTTTTGAACGTCTTATAAG
>VGLX01000239.1 GCA_016866645.1 Candidatus Woesearchaeota archaeon
AAGGATAGGATTTGACAACGGCCTGATCAAGAATGGGCTTGGCGAGCATATTTACGCAGATGCGCTATACACATGCAACAGCGCTTTATACGGCATACTATGCCTCGCTGAAAGGCTGAAAAGCTACAAAAAATGAAGATACCAAAAACATTTGTGCCAGAAAAGTGCTTGGAAAAGAATGTGGAAGAACTTCTGTCTAAATGCCTGACCGTTCCTAAGACTCACGAAATCGACCTTAACCGTTTAGAGATAGAGCCAGGAGCAAGAACAAAATATTCTGACAGGAAGAATTATACAAGCTTTGACAAGAGCATGAAGATCTTAAAAAAAGCAGGTTACGAAAGGCACTTATACCCTTGGGAAAGCTTCGAGCTCCTAATAAAATACTTAGAAGGCAAACTTGACTGGAGATTAAACGCCATAGCCAGTGACATAAGGGCTAGCGAAGGCAACTGGTTCAGCATGGCTGTAAAAAGAGAAGATGAAATACTGATATGTTACAATGACCCAAAGAATATCAGATTAAGCAGATACGGTGAAAAATACGTTGTTGATGGAGAATTAAAATATACCTGTAAGGAAGAATTAGCAATTGGAAACATACCGTCTCAGACATGGATAAAACTTCAAAGTTTTAACAACGACTTCATAAGATTCTTCTACAACCGCAGTTTTAAAGAGCTGCCTGCAAAAATACGAGAAGAGCCCGCTATTTACTTACCTCCTAATGATTTATTATGGCCTCTAGCAGGGGGCGATCGGGGGCTCTCTATCTGCGGATACGTCCCTGAAAGAGTATCACGGGGAGTGCGTGTGAAAAGATGAAGGTACCGAAAACGTTCATACAAAAAAAAGGACAAGAGTTTGATAAAAAGATTTACATAAAATCAAAAGCCTCAAAAAGTCTAGACATCCTGCTAAGAAGCTGCGAAAAATTCTTAGAGCAACAAAGAATCACGCAAGGTGTTGAAGAAAAGTATAATACGGGATTTAAAATAGCAAAAGATGACCATATGTGGTACACAAAATTATGCTACACAAAAAAAGACTTGCAAAACCTAGTTGGAGAGCTTACTAGTTACGAAGAAAACGACCGCTACACAGGCGTTTACGTCTCAGTTCTTTTGAATAACATAATCCAAGAAAGAGACGTGATAGTGCTAAAGCCCAAAGCTATGCTCACAGGCCTTGGCACAGGTCTCAGCAAAGGCACGCTGATAATAAAAGGCGACGTCGCAGATAACACAGGCATATACATGAGCGGAGGAAAGATAGTCATAGAAGGGAATGCCAGAACAGGCACAGGACACTGCATGGCTTTCGGCGATATACGAGTAAGGGGCTACGCAAAAGGCTGGACTGGATACGGCATGCGCGGCGGGAGGATAACAGTATCCGGAAACGATGGAGGATTCGTTGGAAGCCATATGCAAAGAGGAGAAATAGTAATATACGGCGACGCTGAAGAGTGTGTAGGAGAGTTCATGAGCGGAGGCAGCATACTCATAAAAGGAAGCGCAACAAAATACTCTTTAGGTCACTTCATGATGGGGGGAATAATAAGTATAGAACTTGATGCAGGAGAACTGACTGGGAGCTGCATGGAAGACGGCCTTATCATCATAGGGAGAGATGTCGGACCTCTCGTAGGAGCCAATTCAAAAGGGGGAGAAATAAGAATAAACGGCAAGATAGAAACGACAGGGCAACGGTGCAAGGCAAAGGTATACCAAAAAGGAGAACTAGTCCAGCTAACATGAAAGTTCCAGAAACATTCATACAAAAAAATAAGAATCTAGACAAAAAACTAAA
>VGLX01000240.1 GCA_016866645.1 Candidatus Woesearchaeota archaeon
GAAAAGAAAAAGGAGCAAAAATACTAGAAACCATAATGACCATGATAACCACATGGCAACAAAACAAACTAGACACGTTCACCCAACTCAGAAACCACATATAAAAAAGCTAACCTAATACTACCCAAATTAGTCACCATTAGTCACCATATCGCCTCGATACTTATTTAAACCGAAAACACCCATAAACAGCTTATGCGCAAAAAAGGGGTATCCCCGCTAGTCGCGACAGTATTGATAATATGCTTCACAGTGTTCGTATTCGGAGTCGTTATGATATGGGGAACTGACTTTGTGAAATCCTTGCAGGAAAGCACGGAGGATAAAGCGTTCAAATCCATGACCTGCTCTTCTGATGTCGGACTGACTGTCAAGAAAGCCTGCTTCGAAGGAAGCGTAGGGATAAGATTATTAGTAGAAAACTTCGGAAGTGTGAACATAGAATCCTTAAACCTCAGGGTCTACGGCGACAAAAGCATAACCCACAACCGGGTCCCTCAAAAGCTGGAAGCCTCAGGCATCAAGCTGATGACAACAAGCTACGACCCTCAAAAGACCGGCAACGTCGAGAAAGTAGAAGTGGTGCCCAACATAAAGTATGATAATGAAGAGTTCTCATGCATCAACGTAAACTCTATGGTGACAGGCTTCTCGACTTGCGAACTGTCAGAAATCCAGCTACTAGCCTGCGAGAAAGCTAACAAGAGTAATAATAGTTGCGTGAAGCTAAAACCCTCACCTGGAGATGCAGAGTCTTTAGGTGAAAGTTTAGGCCTATGGGAAGAGGGTGATGAACAAAAAGACAACAAGTGCTGCATAGAAGCAGAGTTATGCTGTCCTTGACGATCTTAAGCGCAGTTGCTGCACTGCACTTTCAAGTCTGCACAGTTCTTGCCTGCAACTTCTTTCGCACTGAACTTCGGGTCTTTGAAAATCTCGCATTCCTTCTTCTCACACCAAGTCTTGCATAGATTCTTTGACAAAAGACCTACTTGCTTGTCAACAGTAAGCGCAGGCCCGCTGTCTTTTTTTAAGAATAAAGAATACATGAAAAACGAAGCGACGAATACAATAATTATGACTCCGCCTATTATTGAATATTTGAACAGCGGAGTCTTGCTATCCTGATTTGTTTCTTGTAATGGTTTAGGATCCGAAACCGGTTCAGGCTTAGCCACGACTTTAGGTTTCACTTCTTTTACTAAAGGTTTAGACTCGGATAGGTGGTCTTTCTTCTCGATACCATCTAACAGGTCCTTAAGCCCTGTCTCGTAATCCTCGACTTTTTGCTCTTTTGGCTCTGCTTCTTTCAGCGCAGACTCGACATCTTTCGCAGGCCAGTTCTTGCCAATCAGACTAGTCATAATCTTGTCTTTAGAAACCCCTAAAGCCAGCTCTTTCCTGACATAGTCTGTGAGCCTGGAATCGACCATGATACTTTTTAGGCATGCTTATTATTTAAGCCTTTCTGGGTTCTCGAGGTAAATCTTAGGAAAAAAAGAAGCCTCAGAGGGGATTTGAACCCCCGACCTACTGCTTTCCTTCTTTTGATACAAGGCAATTGCTCTATCGCCCCGAACTCTTCGAGTCCGTCCGGGCTGAGCTACTGAGGCATTTATCTTTTAAGGGAGAAAACGATTTGTTCGTTTAAATACGTTTTGGTTAACCCTCAGTAGATGACCAGATGTAGTTGTTTTTGATTTTGGATGTGGAGGTTTTCTTTTATTTGGTTTTTTCGTTGGGGTTTTACGATAGATTATTTTTTGTTATTGATGTGATCTTAAAAAGTTTTTATC
>VGLX01000241.1 GCA_016866645.1 Candidatus Woesearchaeota archaeon
TCATTTTTCCTAATCGTTAATTAACGATTAGAATATTTAAACTTTTCGGTCGAATCCAAGACGAAAATACGAAGAGAAAAGCCCAAATATCAAATCCTACTCACTAAAAATGGGTGGAGAAAAGGTTTAAAATTATGCATATAAATTTCGAATTTGTAATATAAACCTAAAGGTTTAAAAACTTAAGATTTTATCAAAAATCTGTTATTAATTCTTTAAAAAAGGGTGTAGGAGGCAACAAAATGGAAAAAGGAGAATTAGTTTTAGAGGATAGATTGTATACAGACACGCATGAATGGGTAAAAAAAGTTGGAGAAAATAGGTATCAAATAGGTATTACAGACCTTGCACAATACCTTTTGAAGGAGATTCAAGAGATTGATTTACCAAGAATAGGTGTAAAATTAAAACAATTCGAAGAATGGGGCAGTATTGATTCTAGTAAAACATCATCTGTCCTATACTCTCCTATCGGAGGTAAGGTCATAGCAACAAATCAAGAAAATTTTGGAGAAGTTAATAACGCTAACAATCCAGGTGAAGGTTCGCCAACAACTTTCCGATACATTGGGGAATTCTATAACCTCAACAAAAAGCCTTACGAAACTTGGCTTATAGAGATAGAAGCTGATGATGAAAGCCAACTAACAAAGCTTCTCAAGCCTGATGACTATAAAAAAGAAGTAGAAAAACACAAAACATCTTAATATCCAAGGAAATTATGCAAAAGTACAATCTCCTAAGCTTTGAAGGCGAGTTTGACTACTTGGTGGGCTTGATGCTGCAGGATGCTGCGATAAGCAACATAAAAGATTTGGACACGGATGATTACTTGATATTGCTGAGCCATAAGCCTGTGATAACCTTGGGGCATTTCGCAAAAGAAGAAAACGTGCTTATGCCTAAAGAAATTCTTGAGGAGAGGGGCATATCTGTGTGCAAGACTGACCGAGGCGGAGACGTCACGTACCATGGCCCTGGACAACTGGTAGGCTACCCGATAATAAACCTTCAGCGGAAGAAGATGTTAGACTACAAGTCAAGCCTTTGCAAGTCGCTCATAGACACTCTGAAGGATTACGGGATAGTGGCAGAGGAGAGGGACAAGAAGCTGACAGGCATCTGGGTCGGTGAGAAAAAAATAGCCTCGATAGGATATGCCTACAAGAAATTTCCAGAAACCAACGGAAAAATCATCACGAAGCATGGCTTCGCTTTGTACGTCAAAGATGACATGGACAACTTCAAGTACATCAACCCTTGCGGCATGCCCGGATTGAAGCTGACAAGCATAGAGGAGCAGCTTGGAAAAAAAATCAGTATTGAAGAAGTCAAGAGGAAATATATCAAGCATTTCGAGGGAGTGTTCAAGTATGGGCCTAAGTAGGAAACCTGAGTGGTTCAGGAAAACACAAAACCTGAAAGACATGGTGGAGATGAGAAAGTTCATCAAAGAGTACAGGCTGAACACTGTCTGCGAGGAAGCTGCCTGCCCTAACAGGGGAGAATGCTACAATAAAAAAACCTTAACAGTAATGATCCTAGGGGACACCTGCACAAGGAACTGCAGGTTCTGCAACGTAGGCACGAAAAAGCCTGACGGCAAAGTGGACGAGGATGAGCCTTACAGGGTAGCAGAAGCGTTATCAAAGCTCAGCTTAGACTACGTAGTCATAACATCTGTGACCAGAGACGACCTGAAAGACGGCGGGGCGAAGCATTTCGCTAAGACCATCACCGAATTCAAGAAGAAAAACCCGGATACGGTCTTAGAAGTAT
>VGLX01000242.1 GCA_016866645.1 Candidatus Woesearchaeota archaeon
TGTTTTTAAAAAATATTCCGAATTAATAGGAATCTATCCACCATTTTACAAGAAAATCTTGAATACAAGAGAAAGTATAAAGAAAATTAATAAAAAAATTATGCTTGCACCTCGTATTTTGGTTTTGGCGCTTCTGGCTTGATATCATCAGTTCCTGTTATTTGTAGGAATTCTTTTACGTATCCTTCGTATGATTTTTTAATCTTTTCCTTGTCTTGGATTTCTATGTCTTCTCCTATGTTCAGCACTACGCCTTCAGGCGTTATGCTTGATGTCCTTTCCATCATGATGTCTGCTTTTCCGTCAAGGGTGCCGTATCCTCCGCCGTCTGTTATCATCTTTTGGTTTAGGGTGACCATGTCTTTGCCGATGTAAGGGCTGAAATCTTCAGTAATCAGCGATCCGTGTGGCGTGTCTTTGTCTATTTTTGATGGTATGTATTCTGTTTCGACGAATCTTATCTTGTTAGCTACGATCCCTTTTTCAGAGCCAGTGTAGAATACTTCGAAGTAGACTTTTCTCTGTCCTTTTTCTGTCTTGTTCCAGAGTTCAATGTATTTCATAGGCTCTGTCGGGTTCTGTTTGCCATGCACTAGGCAGTACATTGTTAGTTGCTCTAGGTCTTTTTCGCTAACGCCTTTGAGTTCCTGGGTTTGTATCTCTGCGCTCTGTGCTGATGGTACGCTTAGTGTTATTGCTGATGGTTTAGAATCGTGTTTTGCTTTTATTCCTGGCATCGGCCCTGCTACCAAGGCTGCCGCTAGTATGCTTGCCAGTCCTGCTTTTTGCCAGAGTTTTAAGTTTTTCATGATGATTACCTCCTTGTTTTCTTGAGTATACTATTGTAAGAGGAGGTATATAAACCTATTGTTTTGTAACTACTGTTAAGTGGTGAAAATAGAAAGGTTTAAATATGAGTTGAAACAAATAAATATTCAACAAAGAGGTATAAAAAATGAAAGAAAAGATCAAATACGGGCTGAAGAAGGCGATTCTAAAAAGCATTGCTAAACTGTATGACAATAGAACCAAATGCTACGCTAAAAAATCATCCGAATGCAAGAACTCAGAACAAGACTACAGGGCTGTTCTAAAAAAGATAACCAGAGATAAAAGCTCAGAAGAGGACAAAAGCTGGACAGGCCTTAAGAACGGGTTCAAAAAGCTAGGTAAGCAGATACTGCTCGATTACCTGATATCATGCGACAGAAAACAAGCTGCCAAGTACGCGAACAGGTCAGCAATATACGACAAGAAGAAGCAAGAATACGAGAGCAGGCTGGAAGAATTATCCAAGCCCAAGCCTGAAAGCGCACCATTGACCGAGAATAAGCTGGAAAAAATGCTTGGCGGCTCAGAAAGCCCAGTCCAAGAAACACCAGAAGTTGTTAACAGTTACGATTCTATGAAAGACCTATACAAAGACTACGAAACAAAAAATGACGTCCTAACAAGCACCGTAGGCAAGATACTGTCAGGGGACTACGTAGAAAAAGGGCAGATAGTATGGGAATGGAAGGACCGAGTAAGAAAAGTAGGGACCTACCTAGGACATAACCAACTACCTGAACTTGCCCAAAAACAGATATTCGACATACTGAAGAGAAACCAGTATTTCATGACCAAAAGGCTGAAAGAGCTAAACGAGCTAAGCTATACGCTCTTCATAGGGCCAGAAATAAACAAAGAAGTAAGAGAATACCTTCCGAAGGTATAAGAAAAATGCCAGTCTATGAATACCAGCCAAAAGAAGGATATGACGGATGCG
>VGLX01000243.1 GCA_016866645.1 Candidatus Woesearchaeota archaeon
CTTCTAGCTTTCTCTGATGCTTCAGGAAGCATAAATTTAGACCTGAGGTCCCTTCTTAGTTTTTTCACTACTCTCTTAAGGCCCATTCTCTTTACTAAGAAATCAGCCATCACGAAATGCGCTAAGTTATCTGCAGAAGCCACTATTTTTGCTTCTTTTGTTCTTGGTTCAGGAGGTGTGCTTGTCCTGTGAGCTTTAATGCAGTGAATAACTTTTTTTAGCTTATTTTTGTCAAAATTAATCGAGGTTAGGAACTCTTTTGCAGTTTTAGAGGAAGCAATATTATGTTCATCCTTACCTTTATAGCCTCCTACAAGATGCGTAACATCATGAAGCCACGCTCCAGTTTTCACGACTTCCTTATCTGCTTCCGGATAGAACTTGCATAGCCACAAAGCTTCTTGTACCACTTTTTTTACATGATTGTTAATAAAAATTTTTGGAAGCTTTGTCCTTGCAAATTTTTCTACTTGGCTCATATACATCAGTTTTTAATATTTTACCTTACCTTGGCACCAGTCTCTATTTCCTTCTCAGGCTCCAGTAGTACGACTTTGCCTTTGAATTCCGCTGCTAAAAGCATGCCCTGGCTTTCTACTCCCCTGAGTACTGCCGGCTGCAAGTTCCTAACGACTATTATCTGCTTGTTCATAAGCTCTGCTTCTTTGTAATGCCCCCTAAGCCCGGCGACTAGCTGGATGTCATGCTCGCCTTCCCCCAAGCTTACTAGTAAGACGTACAGTTTGTCAGCGTTCGGGTGTGGCTCTATCTTGATAATCTTCCCCACCCTTAAGTCTATTTTTTGGAATTCTGAAAAAGGTATCTTGTCTACCATCTTTAATTCTTTAGTCTGCGGTTCTGCCATTTTTTCTCCTCCTGTCTTGAGCTCTATCTTCTCGAACAATACTTTTCCGCTTTTCACGCCTTTGCTTTTTATCTTGCCGTATTTCAAGTCTTTGAAGTCTTGTTTCTCGAAACCTTCTATGCCGAGCTGGTTGGCTATCTCTTTTGAAGTTTCCGGCATGAACGGCTGGATCATTATAGCTATGAATCTCAAAGATTCTGCTAGGTTGTAGAGTATCTCTCCTAGCCTTTTCTTGTCTTTCACGTTCCAAGGCTCGGTGTCGTTGACGTACTTGTTGCATTCCTTGACGAACTTCCATACCTCGTTGACTGCGTTGTGGAGCTCTAGGCTGTCCATGTGTTCGCTGATTTTTTTGAAGTCTAAGCTCTTGCATATCTCGTCAGGGCCTTTCTCAGGTATTTTTCCTTCGAAGTTTTTCTCTATAAGCACAGTAGCCCTTCTCAATAGGTTGCCTAAGTCGTTCGCTAGTTCTTGGTTATGCCTCTCGACTAGTTTCGCCTCTGAGAAGTCTCCGTCTTCGCCGAAAGGGATCTCTCTAAGTAAGAAGTACCTGATTGAGTCTGCAGGGTATTTTTTGATTATCTCTAGCGGGTCAATAACGTTCCCGAGGCTTTTGCTCATCTTTTCGCCTTCTAAGTTGATATAGCCATGGACTAATATCCTGGGGAGTTTAAGATCAGATGCTGAGAGCAGAGACCCGAACACAATCGCATGATGCCATAATATGTCTGGGCCTATCACGTGCACGGCTGGCCAGAAGTCTTTAAACTTTTTGTCGGGATAATCGATTGTTGTTAAGTAGTTAATCAAGGCGTCAACCCAGACTGCTATGTTATAATTCTTATCAATCGGGAACTCTAATCCCCAGACGTCTTTC
>VGLX01000244.1 GCA_016866645.1 Candidatus Woesearchaeota archaeon
TCCAGTAATTCCCTCTCTTTACCAGTGTTAATCACTAAGCTTCAAATAAGACATTTGAAGCTTTTAGGCTTTCGGGTAACCCAACCCGAAGCCTTTTTCATACTTTATATACATGAACTTAACGCTCTTCCAAAATATTGCGAGTGGTATAAAAAGAGAGAAAAGAAATGAGAAAAATTGAAAAAGTTAAATGAAGAAATCGAAGAAGCAAGCGATGACTGGAAAGACGTGACGTGCAAGAGATGCAAGAAGAAACGGGTGCGCAACGATAAGGCTTAGTACAGGAGCAGCGTGGTTTCTTTAAGCGTGCAAGTGGCAGGGTCGACGCTGAAGCCTAACGATTCTAAGAGGACTACGCCTATGAGGACTTTGTCGATAACCTCTGAAATCAGCACAGGGGTCACTTCTTCCTTGCCTTTAATCTGTATGGACGCTAAGCTCTTGTTCAGCTTGATCTTGCCGCCGCCAGTCTGTACCTCGACTTCTGTTAACGGCTTGATGCCGAGCCTGTCAGCCATAGCTTTTGGAATCACGGTGACCGTCGCGCCAGTATCAACCAAGGCTTTCGCCTCCTCAGACTGCTCGCCTGCCGGGTTCCGTATGAGAACATCAACCCAAGTATGACCCATCAATCAATCACCCCTTAATGATAAGACACGGCTAAGTTTAAATAATTTCTGGTAAGAAAGCCGAAACATCTACTCCTCCCCTCCGGCATACTCTTCCAAGAGATTGTTGTTTACCTTCTTCAACTCTTCTAATACTTTGTTTGTGTCTTTGCCGAACAGCTTTATCTCCCAGCCGTACGAGTCTTTCTGACCTTTAATCAGCTTTACGCTAGGTATCTGCTCTTGAATGTTTACTTCCATCGTCTGCCACCTCCCGTTTTTTTACCCTTACAAAAAAAAGAAAAGAAAAGTTTTCCGAAACATTCTTAAAATATGGAGTCTATAAAATCTTAATGGGGTGAGAAAGGCAGTGCCTTATGATAAGTTAGGTACTTTTGCCTGTTTGACATGATAACTTATGACGAGTTCGGACCGGAAAAGATATTAGAAGTTTACAATCCTAAAGTTGGAATGCGTGGAATAGTCGTAATCGATAATACTGCACTTGGGCCGGGAAAAGGTGGAGTTAGGATGACGCCTACTGTCAGCACAGAAGAGGTCTTTCGCTTAGCGAGGGTTATGACCTGGAAGAATGCGATGGCTGACCTTCCGTTCGGCGGAGCCAAAGGTGGGATAATAGCTGACCCTAAGACTTTCGATTTGAAAAAGAAAAAACTCATAGTAGAGGCTTACGCTAAGGCATTGAAAGTCGTATGCCCTGACATGTACGTGTCAGCTCCAGACATAAACACTGGAGAGCAGGAGATGGAATGGTTCGCCAAGGCTAATGGCTCTATGAAATCATGCACCGGCAAGCCTGCAAAATTAGGGGGGATTCCTCATGAGCTTGGCTCTACAGGATTCGGAGTCTACCATTCTGCACTAGTAGCTATACAGCATATGGGCTTTAAGCCTGATGAGATAAACTTTGCCGTAGAGGGTTTTGGCAACGTCGGAAGCTTCGCAGCTAAATTCTTGACAGAAAAAGGGGCTAAGCTGGTCGCGACTTCAGATTCAAAAGGGTCAGTATATAACAAGTCAGGATTAGGATTTAACAAGCTATCAAAAATCAAAGAAGAGACGAAATCTGTCACTAATTATCCTGGAGCGACGAGAGGGCCTT
>VGLX01000245.1 GCA_016866645.1 Candidatus Woesearchaeota archaeon
TCCAGGCGTCGCGGCCGGGGTCATAGATACACCCAATTGGTACTACTATTGGGCGGGAACTGCGGTGCCCGGCTATGATCATACGAGCCGTATGTACAGTTATGGCGGGCCTAATGCGCGGACGTATGCCGAATACAATGGCGATGTAGACAATCCACATTTCACATTTTATGACGGGGCATCGGGTGCTTCCCAGTATGAGTCTGCCGGTTTGACCATTGACAAAAAAGGTATAGACAATATGGCTCTAACAGTGAAACATGAAAAGACACACCACTGGGGAGTCGCCATTAAGTGGAAGCAGCCAGATGGCGAATGGGCCAACATGGAAGACACCGATTTGCCTGAGCGGGACTGGATTCCCGATCAGGTAGAAGAGGCGCATGCGTATTTGGGCCTTAATCCCGGCACCCCAAGCTCCTTTACCCCGCCTTTCTGGCTAGGCAATGATCAGGAGTTTTGGTGTGAATGGAAAGCTCGAAACGCTGTCGGCGACGCGAGCCAGGACTGGGCAAATCCAGGAAAGCAATCCAAGAATACGTACTAAGGAGAATGCACTATGAGGACTTTTTGTGTCTTGATGATCTTAACGGCGTTTACGTCGGTTGGCGACGAACAATCTGCTCCCGTTGAACTATTCTTCAGTACACCCCGGACCGAATATGTTATTGGTGATCCGATCCCCGTCACCCTGCAGATTGGGGCAAAAGACACATCTCAAGTGCTGGAGTACAAAGAAGATACTTTTAACATCTTCTATGGTAATCTCCATGTCATGCGCTCCGATGGGATAACACTATCGCGCAGTGGACGTAGCGATGGTCGCCCTCTCTTTAGTGATAGATGGGTGGCCTTAGCGACAAACGGTGCCGCAGTGAGAAACACAGATCTTACCGAAGTCTATGTAGACAGGTGGGAGAGTAGCAGACCTCAGAGCTTGACGGTCACAGGTCTATATAGCGTTAGCTACATCAAACAGATTTCTGTTCGCCCCGTCGGCTTCCCAAGCAATCTCTGGGTTGGTGCGGTTACGTCGGCACCATTGACAATCAAAATATTAGATGTGGATAGCGACTCACTGAAAGGTGCGCGTCAAGTGCTGTCTAATATAAGCAGCGACACATCGGCAAGACTACGCGCTCTGATCAAGATGCAGTACTCGACCGAAAAACTCACTAAAGGCGACGTCGATCTCCTGCGAAATATGCTTGAAACTGCTGATGTCTCGCTCAAGAGGAAAGTGATTCGCGTTCTGGGTGTGAAAGCATCGGATGAGGGCTTCAATATTATCTCTGGTGTGCTGGCTACGGAGCTGAACTCCTCCATACGAGGGGAAGCACTTCTTGCTCTCAAGCATTATGATACGCTGGCGGCCCGTCAACTGTTGCTGGATGAATGCAAGTGCCGAAAGCCATGTTATATGGGAGCCGCGTTAATTATGGGTGAAGTTGGCGATGAGAGTTGCATTGATGTTCTTCAGGAGATTGCGAAGACGGATGAGACTGAATGGATACGCAAGAGAGCTATTGAAAGCATCAAGAAGATAGAAGAAAGAGGGTCCAAGAAATTGACACCGTAAGAGACAGGTGCTTCAACGTAAGCGTCTCACCAACCGCATCTTCCTTTTAAACATCAGGTCGCCGATACTGGTGCTTGAAAGGAGCAATCGGCATGAGCGAATCGAAAGAAGGATGGGCTGAACGTCGGGCGGCAACGCGGCGG
>VGLX01000246.1 GCA_016866645.1 Candidatus Woesearchaeota archaeon
AAATTGGACTGGATAGAAAGAAGAAAAAAGGAACAGCAAAATTAACCATGCATGAAGAAGAGCTCTTATGGTTCCTGGTAGCCCCGTCCTTTTTGGACGGGACTACGAGTAACTATAATAAATTAAAAAAAATCAATGCCCTCCAAAAGATCCAGCCGCTATATCCGTCCTGACCTTATCCCAATGAGGTTGACTTCCCGTGATGAGAAAATCATCACCCGCTGCTTTGAAGATAAGCTACTCTCCTCCAGCGATTTATTGCAACTCTTCTTTCAAACAAGGCAGCGTTGCAATAGGCGTCTTCAGAAGCTCTACTCCCAACACTATCTTGACCGCCATTATTTTTATACCCCACAACCATTAAGCGGCTCTCAAGATGCCTTATATTCTCTTGGCAAACGAGGCATTGATGTCGTTACCCTTAAAAAGGGCATCCCAAGAGAGCAGGTTCAGAGAGCCAGACAGAAGTTTCAAAGGCAGTTGAAATCTTATTCAGTTCTTTTCACCCTTGCCCATATAAAAGCAGTAGCCAAAGTGCGAATTGCTTTTGAGAAAGCTTTTAAGAAACATCAAAGAGCAGAACTGATAAACTGGATACCAGAGCGCTTATTAGAACAACGCTTTAAGGCTGACGACAAGCGGTTAAAACTTAGACCAGATGGGTTTATGCAGTATAAGATAAGAGCTTAAGGAAAATGTCTGCTTCATAGAAATTGTTGCTTTTTCTAAGCTGGCAGAAGTTTGTGCAGAATATCTGAAAAAAGGGAAGTCTGTATTTATCGAAGGTAGACTGCAATACCGCAGATGGGAGCAGGAAGCTAAAACCAGAAGCAAGATAGAAGTGGTTGCACGGACGGTTCAGTTCCTCTCTAAGCCAGAAGGAAGTAATAAGGCTTTCTCTTAGCGAGGAGTGGGCTTCCTCGGAGTTATCCTCCGGAGCCGGGGGCGCCGGACTAATTGCTTTAGGGTTAGCCTGTGCTTATCAGCCCTGCCTGTCGGCAGACAGGTTCGGTTGGTAGGCACAGCCTAGCCAAAAGGCTAGGTGTTCTTTGACAAAAGAATAATCGGACTACGACTTCTCTAGGAAAATAAAAAAAGGAGGTCAGAGACCTCCACACAACCATCTTAATTATACCATGAGGGAAGTCAAAATAACAACAAGAAAAAGGAGGATACCATGTTACTGTCACTTGAGACACAACAAGTACCATTCCCTCATCTTAATCCCGCCATATTAAACGAGATGGTAATGTACCACTTCCCACCAGAAGACATCATAAAAGATGACGTACTTGCCGCTGAAGCTACACAGACCACAGAAAAGAAAACCAGGAAAAGAAGCTCAATGAGCAACGAAGGCAAAGAAGTATGGGAGATGAACGAAGAAAAATCGGCTTTTCTATTGACGCCATTGCCCTTAACCCGCCATTCGGACTTACTTTCAATGATGAATCCTTTGGCGGAAACCTAAACTCTACTGTGCTGTGCTACCTATATGCCACCAGGCTAATCTCAAGCTATGGTCAAGGAGTATTAATCGCCGGCAGAGATAGATTGATAAAAGAGATTCTGCCGCGAAAAGAAGGAGATTATATTTATGCCATAGTAGAGGTTGACGATATGTTTTTAAACGCTTCGATTCCTACTACTATGGCTTTCTTTACCCCAACGCCACTGGACGGCATTGAACTGT
>VGLX01000247.1 GCA_016866645.1 Candidatus Woesearchaeota archaeon
GGCAGTATGCCTTCTATGTTTTCTTCACGCTGCTTGATTAATGATATGAGCATGTTTGGGTTTACTGGCCTGAAATATTTCTGCTTGCCTATTATCGCGTAGCTGATAAGCCCTTTCTCTAGAAGTTTTTTCAAAGCGTCATAAGTGTAACTTCTGTTGGTTTCTGCTTCCTTGCTTATCTTGCCTGCTTTGCAGTCACCTGTGCGAAGCAATGCTAAGTAAACTTTCACTTCGTTCCTGGTGAAGCCAATGTCGTTCAACGACTTTTCTATCTTTTCGTAGTCCATGGTCTTTAGCTAGTGTAAGCGGTTTTATAAAAGTGTTGTTTTAAAAATAACGTCGTTTCAGGAAAATGTTAAAAATCAGAAAAAGTTTTAAACCCCTCAACGTATTAAAGTGTTCATAATCCGCGGGAGTGCCGGAGCGGCCAAACGGGATAGATGACCTTTAAAGTCAGTCTAAGCTCAAGAATATGAGTAATGAGGCCGAAAGGCCTGTGATATTAAGACACCTATTGGCTTAGTGCCTACGCAGGTTCGAACCCTGTCTCCCGCATAATTTCCTTAACGTTTTATCGGTTGGGAAAAATTATTTATACTTAGTCCTTTCTAAAACTGTTAAGATGCTTACTAGAAAACCTGTAGTGGCAGGGTATTTTTACGAGTCAGGTTTTGAAAGGCTTGACAGGCAGATATTTGAATGTTTCATATCTAAACGAGGACCAGGGGACTCGCCTGTTAAGAGGGGTAATGCAAAGGTAACGCACGGTGTAGTAAGCCCCCATGCAGGATACCAATTCTCAGGACCGGCTGCTGCTTGGGCACATAAGGATATCGCTGAATCTAAATTCCCTTCAAGGTTTATAATAATCGGTCCGAACCATACAGGGATGGCTAATGCTAGGGTTTCTACAACCCTCGCCAGCTGGGAAACACCTCTTGGAACAGTAGAAGCTGATCGAGAGTTCATAAGAGAAATAATCAAGAGCTGCGACCTTGTTAAAGATGATTACTCCGCATTATCTCAAGAGCATAGCATAGAAGTACAGATTCCATTCTTGCAGTTCGCGAACAAAGACCGTATGAGAGACTTAAGGATAGTCCCATTAGTAGTCTCATATTATGACCTGGAGTCTTGCAAGACGTTAGCAGACACGATTGCGGGTATAAGCGAAGAGTTCTGCGTGATAGCATCTTCTGATTTCACCCATTACGGACCGAATTACGGCTATACGCCCTTCTTCAGGAATAAGAAAGAGAACATGTACAGTCTTGACGGTAAAGCAATAGATTTCATAAAAAGTATGGATACTAAAGGTTTCTTAGAATATGTTGATAGGAAAAGGGCGACTATATGCGGCGCAGGGGCTATAGCCTTATGCATGGAATTGATGAAAAACCTTGGGGTGAAGAAGTCAGAGCTTCTGAACTATTACACTTCGGGGGATGTTGTAAACGATTATGAGAATATGGTAGGCTACGCTGCGATAAAGTTCTAAAAAAATAAAAATAAAAGTTTTTTACTTCTTAGGGCTGGCAGGCTGTAATGGGCTTAAGCCTGCGACTATTACTGCCGCGATTAGGAAGTAGATTATGTACGGCGCTACTTTTAGGATTACCTCCATGCCTGGAAGCAGCACGTTAAGGTATCCGAGGTACTTGTTCTCAACAGA
>VGLX01000248.1 GCA_016866645.1 Candidatus Woesearchaeota archaeon
TGGCTGAGCGATGTCTACTGGGGAGACATATTATGGCCTTTCAACTGGGGCTCTGACAAGAAAGGGAAGCTTTACTGCCATGACCTGCATATAGCAGACAGTTATGCCGAGATACTCGACCTCGCGAAGAGGATGAAAGTCAAATGAAGAAAGAAAAGATATACTCTGTACAGGAACATCACGCTACCCACCTGCACTGGGATTTAAGGCTTGAGATGAACGGAGTCCTGAAATCCTGGGCTATCCCTAAAGAGCCATCAAAAGACCCGAAAGTGAAACGATTAGCAGTAGCAGTCGAAGACCATCCTTTAAGCTATGCTTTTTTCGAAGGAGAAATAGCCGAGGGCAGCTACGGCGCTGGCAAGGTCAAGCTTTGGGATAAAGGTATTTACAAATTAATAGAAGAGTCCTCTAACAAGTACGTCATAAACATCAAAGGCACGAAGCTTAAAGGCACTTACTGCCTGATAAGACTGAAAGAGAGCAAGAACTGGCTGTTCTTCAAAAAAAAGAGGACTAAGGCTTAGTAAGTATAGTTTTCCAGTCCTTCAAAGTGGCTAGCCTTCTCTTGCCAGTCACGTTCTTATTGTAAGCCTTGTTGAAAAGTATGTGCTCCCACACAGGCTGCGCAGCCCCGGTTACCTCGGGCTTGTCATCTATCAAGAAGTCGCCTCTAACCAAGGTCTTATCCCTAGTGAGTATTATCTTCTTCACCCATTCAAGGCCTAAGTGCTGCTCAGCCCACTGGTATTTTTCCAATACGCAGTTCTCGTAAACGGTCAATGGTGCTGTGCATATGTATACTTCATGGCCTTCATTCTGCATCTCTAACACCGACTCTAAACTACCATCAATCGGCTTCAAAGACTTGCAAAAGCCAGGAGCGTTATAAATCGACTTGACTAATTCTCTTAAATCTTCAGGGTACTGGTTCTCGATGTTAAAAATAGTCCTGTCCTCTAAAGCCACGTAAGGCTTGTCAGGATACTGAGCCCTCCACCTGTTAAAGAACTCACCCTCAAAATCCGCCAGTACATCATCCATGTCCACTAAGATTATCATAATCACTATCAGAGTAGAAAGTTGTTAATAAATATTGCTCAGACATGAGTAGTTGCTGAAATGGTTATCATATGCGTGTTAAGAATATCTTCTTACAAATTTTTCGACTCGTCTGCTACTCATCCTTTCGCAGTAACTCTTTTAACCCTTCCCTTATGTCCGAGGGTATTATCGCTGATTTGTAGAGCCTGCCGCCCATAGGGACTTTGCCGACTGCTAAGAGGCAGTTAAGCCTTAAGACCCCGATTGTGGAATCAGGTGGTTGTTCGCTCCACCAGAATGTGATGTCATCATCATAATCTTCCAGCATGCCGTACTTAACAACGCCGCCCTTATCTGAGACGAGCTTTAACGCTTCTTTTGATTTTTCTGGCAGATTCTTAACAACGTCCTTGAGGCTGCTTCGCAACTTATCAGCAATCTCCTTCGCCTTCTGATCCCTCCTTAGCTTCTCGTTTACGTTTAGGTGTATGCATATGCCGTTAACCCACTGTATCGGGCACTTATTGATTATCATGCTCACTTTAGAGTCAGGCATAAGCACTTTTTCCTCAGCTTTAGCTATTTGCCTTTCATTAAACATTTCCATCCTCAT
>VGLX01000249.1 GCA_016866645.1 Candidatus Woesearchaeota archaeon
TCCCCACATCTCATCTGCTTCTTTCGAGACTCGGGGTAAGATGGCCGAGATGGCAGCCAAGAACCTTATGCTTGTTATGGAAGGTAAGAAACCGTTATCAATAGTTAATGAGGAGGTACTGAAATGAAAAACTACGCTGATAGGATGTCCCTGTTAGGGACTGAGACTGCTTTTGCAGTATTAGCACAAGTTAAGAAACTGGAAGCAGAAGGAAAAAAAGTCGTGAGCTTCTGCATAGGAGAGCCAGACTTTGACACGCCTAAGAATATTCGAAAGGCTGCTAAGAAAGCCTTAGACGAAGGGTTCACGCATTACGGTCCGTCCGCAGGAATGCCTGATTTCAGGAAAGCATGCGCAGAATACTTGAACAAAACAAGAAAGAATGTAAGCTACACAGCTGATGAGATAGTAATAACCCCGGGGGCTAAGCCTATAATCTTCTTCGGAATACTTGCTACTGTCAATCCTGGAGATGAGGTAATCTATCCTAATCCTGGATTCCCTATCTACGAGTCGATGATAAACTTCGTAGGCGGTAAGCCAGTACCGGCGACGTTGTTGGAAGAGAAAGGATTCGTATTCGACGTAACAGACCTGAAAAAATTAGTGACAGACAAAACAAAGATGATAATACTCAACAGCCCACATAACCCTTGCGGCGGAGTGATATCCAAAAGCGACTTAGAAGAGGTCGCTAAGCTGGCAGTTGAGAAAGACCTGTGGGTTATGAGCGACGAGGTCTACTCAAGGATACAATACGAAGGCGATTTTGAGAGCATAACACAATTCCCTGGAATGAAAGAAAGGACTATCCTGATAGAAGGGCATTCTAAGACTTACGCGATGACAGGATGGCGTCTAGGTTATGGTGCTATGGAGAAAGGCCTGGCTGAGAAAGTCGCACAGCTAATGACTAACAGCTGCAGCTGCACAGCATCATTCACACAAGTAGCCGGCAAAGAAGCCTATGGCGGTCCTCAAGACGCTACTGCCAAGATGGTCAAGAAGTTCAAGAAGAGAAGAGATTTAGTAGTGAAGCTTCTTAACGGAATAGACGGTGTTAAGTGCTTGAAGCCAAAAGGCGCTTTCTACGTATTCCCGAACGTCACGGAAGTCTGCAAGAAGAAAGGGTTCAAAGACTCTAAAGACCTACAGAACCATCTGCTGTACAATGCGGGCGTAGCTGTGCTTGCCAGGACTTGCTTCGGAAGCAAGAACAAAGGTGAAAATGAAGAGTACATAAGGCTAAGCTATGCTACCAGCGAAGAGAACATAATCGAAGGCGTAAGAAGGATGAAGGAAGCGTTGGAGAAATAAAGGAATTGTGATAAGGTCCTAGTTTTAAAAAGAAAAAGCTTATATATAACTTATTATATGTTAACTATAGGTGGTATATAATGGGCATGACAACAACAATTCAGCTTGATAAAACGATAGTTAATTTATTGAAAGAAGTTAAGGAATATCCTAGACAAACCTATAATGAGCTAATCCAACATATGGTCCATGTATATAAAAGTATAAAGAAAAAAAACCAATACGACGAATTCCTCCATAAAATCCAACAGGCCAAGATGAAGGAGTTATGGGATAACAAAGAAGATGAGGACTGGGAAAATGCCTAACGCGGGTGATGTAATA
>VGLX01000250.1 GCA_016866645.1 Candidatus Woesearchaeota archaeon
TAGAAAGGAGCCGGGCTTTCGTCCTTGAGATCGTTCACCCGGAACATGCCGGAGAGCATCCCGCCACCCGGTTTTTGGGACGGACCGGCGGCCACCTTTATCTTGTTATGACCCCTCTAAGTGGAGGGAGGCCGCTGATCCTTATCGTCTGGGCGATACACACCGCAGCAACCGAAAACCGTCCTCATTGGACAGAAATAGGGAGCTCGGCAGGACGCGCCCTCCAAAATCATAAACGAATTTTTGATCAGGCGAGAGAACTGGATTTTCCTCGCTTGCGCGGTTTTGTCGTTGCAAGTGACCTGGAAGCTACGGCTGCAGATCTGCATCCCGGCATAAGCGAAGACCTACATCTAGTTCAAGTTCCCACCGATCAACGGCGCTGGGAAGATGCGATAATTGGCATCAGTCTCGTGATCCAAGAAATTCTAGAGGCTGCACTATGAAACCCATGGTTGGCGTTTCGGCTTTTGGTCTGAGGGATTCCGTGGCCCAAGCAGGCGCCGGATGCCACCAACTTGCCTTCTATCCGACGAGCGCCGTGCTCCCAACGAATCCTTTTGGTCGCATTCTCACCGGGGATGAAGCTTACAAGGAAAGGATCCAAGTTGGTCTTCCTTGGCCGCCTGAAGCACGGATTCAAGTTGGGGAACCGGTGCGACGGTGTCCTATTTCCATAGTGTGGCGAGCTCTGGTAGAGGCTGGAGATCGCATGGTCCGTTGGAACGCGGGGCAGTGCGGCTCTTTTTCTTTGGCCCGTATACTCGCTAAACATGTTGAAGGATTATTAACGGGCACTCTCCTCGCAGACTCCTGCATGACCGAAACCACAAAAAACGAATCATCTGCTCTGGCAGTGGCCATCCCTGATCATTTGGACGAGTTCGGGCAGGAACTTCTGCTGAGAGAGCTTGCTTCCCTGGGGTTTCGCCAAAGCATTCTGGTGTGGCGTCCTGTGGCCGCCGCTCTTTCCTGGTTAGATAAGGTTGAAGTTCATCGTTTAACTAAAGACATGAACGACAATGATCATATCCACGTGATTTACCTTGGTCCCGACGCGTTAGAATTTACTACTTTTCGGTTGCGGGTAAAGGAGCACAACAACCAAGATTACGTTCTCCCACTACGAGACAGACCAAAAGACATCTCGCCTATGACCGGTGTTGACTGGGCAGGTAGGCTTATCGAAGAACGGTTTGCGGAAATCGATGAAGGAGCTTTTTGGCAAGCCTTTATCCAGTTTCCTGAAGTTTGGCAGACCTTGGCTGGCAGACCATGGAAGACGGACGATCTACCCCGGCCTTGGCATCGACAAAGCCGTTGGACCCTCTGGAAACCAGATCCAAATCTTAGTGGTTATATCTACGAGACTAAGGTTTCTACATGCAACACCTTGCGGCAAATTCTTAAGAAATCATTGCAACTAAGTGCGCACTTGGGGGGCCAATATCCGTCTATGAGAGAGTTTTTCCGTAGTGAAGTCCAGCGCCTATCTCGTCTTTTTCCAGGTGGTCGACTCCGCGGAATGATCGTATGCGGTTCACTTAGATCAAACACCATACCTCTTTGGCTTTCTTCAGAATTAAACTTGCTAAATGAGCGAGGGTTGATAATAGAAGGGAATTGTGCCGAGCCACAAG
>VGLX01000251.1 GCA_016866645.1 Candidatus Woesearchaeota archaeon
ACAAAAACTCTATCAAAGAACACAAGCTTAAACTCTAACTACCTAACAAAAAAATCCAAGCACACCACCCCCACCCCCAAAAATCTAAAAAATAACAAGCAAAAGAAAAAAAAATTCAAACAGTAAAATATCAAAAACCACAAAAATCAAGAAGATGGTTCAATCAACTGTATTAAGAGTTTACACTTTTTATTATATACTCTTTATTGCTTATCCTTTTAAGGTCGTAACCGTTTTTTGTTTTTAGTTTCACCGAGCTATTGTCTGTCACCAGTTCTAGGCAGCTGTCTTCTTCTCTTATCAGCGCAGGCTGTTGAGAAACTATCTTGACTTCTTCTTTTAATGGCATCTGGTAGCCTGTCAGTTTCTTGTGGATTTCTGTTTCCTCTCCAGGTGTTATCGTCCATCCTGTGTCGAATATGTAATTATTGTCCTTGATTATGTAGTCTTTCGCTTTTATGGTTATAGGGTTTTTGAACTTTCTTTGGAACGCCCATAAGAACTTTGAGACTATAAGCACTGATCCGCTCACTGTGGCTATCGGGAACACCAGCCAAGGGTTTGATTTGCACAAGAGCCATGATGGCGTGAACGCTGCCGCATAGCATAATTGCGATAAAGCCTGTCCGGTTCCCATGATGCGGTAAAATTTTTCCTTATGCTGTGTTGATTCAGGGTTTTTTCTTATAAGGTAGTCCCTTATCGCGAAGAAGCTTTTGCTTTCCAGGCTCATCTTGCCAGCAGTCATGCCTACTGTCTGAAGCGTGTATAATACTAACAGTGTCATCTCTGGCGAGGGTGTTAGCTGTGCTATGCCTGGCTGCATAAGGTAAGTGTCTATTGTTGTGAACGCGTTCACGCTTCCTACTGATTTTTGCAGTTTCTTCAGGTCTTTCAGGTCGGTTTCTTTGGTTGCTTTATCGACTAAGTATCCCATGCTTCCGCTTGAGAACACGTTCGTCAAAGGCGTGCCTATCTTTTGGATAGCATTCAAAGTGCCAGCGAGTTTTAGTACACCGCCGTAGTCCCAGAACGCTGGAGTCACCGAACCGAGTAAAGCGCCTGAGCTGGCGTTCTCTATTATATTGAGCATTTCGTACAGCTTGAACTCCGGCTCGTCTTCCCATACCTGGAAGTAGTCTTTCAGCTGCTGTTTTATGTTGAGGCTTTTCAACGCTTTGAAAGCTTCCACTAATCCGGAAACAGTCTCTTTTTTTCTTTTGTAGGTCTCATAGCCGTTTTCTTCGCCTGTCTTTTCATAGTTTGCTATTCTTAGAATGTCTTCTAACCCTTCTTCTTTTGGCAGCTCTAAATATTTTTTCGCACACAGCAAGGGTATTATTAATTTGGTTTGGAAGTCTGGATCGTATTTTGTTATTTCTATCTTCTGCTTATTCCAGCTTCTTTTCTGCTTGATTACGGCTTTGATATTCTCTTCGTAGAATAAGTAAGTATGCTCACCTTTATTCAGCTGTATAGGCTGTTCTGGGTTCAGGTGTTTGGTTATGAACTCCAGATTCTTTTCGGTTACTCTTTTTACTTCCACGGTAACAAGGTATTACGCTGTTGATTTTAAATATTTCTGAATAAGAACAACACTTTCTT
>VGLX01000252.1 GCA_016866645.1 Candidatus Woesearchaeota archaeon
AGATAATCTAAAAAGGTAGATAATCTAAAAAGGTAGATAATCTAAAATGGTTAGCCTGAAAGAGGCTTTGGAAGGGGAACTCACTAAGAAACAGCTGAGCTTAGTCCCGAGGTCATTCGACGTAGTCGGTGATGTGCTGATATTCTCTGAGTTTCCTGACGGCCTGAAGAAGAAAGAGAAGCTCATCGGCGAGACGATTCTGAGAATTATGAAGCATGTCAAAGTAGTTTGCAAAAAGACCAAGTTCCACTCCGGAGTGTTCAGGACAAAGAAAGTCAAGATAATCGCTGGAGAAAAAAGAAAGACAACTTTATACAAAGAGAACGGGGTAAGGATAGGACTTAATGTTGAGACTTGTTATTTTTCGCCAAGGCTTTCTAACGAGCGGATGAGGATCGCTGAGCTTGTCAAGAAAAGGGAATCAGTTCTGGTTATGTTCTCAGGAGTAGCGCCTTACCCTTTGGTTATTGCTAAAAATTCCTCAGCCAAGGAAGTTTACGGCATAGAGATAAGCCCGTTCGCGCATAAGCTTGCCGAGGATAATATAAAATTAAATAAGGCTAATAATATTAAATTATTCCTAGGTGACGTTAAAAAAGTAATCCCGAAGCTGAAGAAAAAATTTGACAGGGTCATCATGCCTTTGCCGAAATCTGCTGAAGACTTCTTAGACATAGCTTTGAAAGCTGTGAAGAAGAACGGTGTTATACATTTTTACGATTTCCTTTTCGAAGAAGACTTTGACCAGGCTGTTGATAAGATAAAGAAGCACTGCAAAAAATGCGAGATACTTGGCATCGTCAAGTGCGGCCAGTATTCCCCGAGGAAGTTCAGGATATGCGTAGACTTCAAAGTTTTGAATAAATAAGTTTATAACCCTCTTGGTATTCAGTATTATTGAGTGATTTAATATGTTCGAAAAAATATTGCAAAAAATCTTGGGTAAGAAAAAAGAAGATCCCGTTCTTAAGGATATAGAAGACAAAGGCTATCAAGTCTCTAAGCAAGGCGACGCTTACGTCGTGCAAGGCAAAGGTGAGCACGGAATAACTATCAAGGAATGTAACCTATTCGCTTACCTGAGGCAGCAAGGCTATGAACTGAAGCGTGAAGAAGGCAGGCTTTACATAAGGCCTAAGGACCGACTATAAGCACTGTTCAGTCGATTATCCCTAAGTGGTCTTTGAGGCCGTAGTCTAGTTCTGGGTTGTGTATGAAACCCTCTTTCTTGAGGATGTCCTCCAGTTTCTTGCAGGACATCTTCTTTTTCGAAGCGAAAACCGACTCAGCAAACTCTACCAGGACTTTCGGCAGTATAGTGTTTCTCATCTCATGATAATCTTCGCTCCCGTCGTCCCATCCGCCTGTAGTGTCGTAAACTTTCTTTGTTGTTATGACTACCCTTGGCTTGCCTTTATAGTCCTCGTCTAACGAGAACATCGGCGTTGAGAAGTAAAAATCTTCAGGTTTTACCATCTTATCCATCCTCCCTGGTTTTAAATATCGGTTGCGCTTAAAAATTTTTCCCTAAAACTCTCCAAGCCTCTTCTGCTTCTTGTTGAACTTCTCTAAATGACTCGGTGGCTCTACCTGCCGGTATTCG
>VGLX01000253.1 GCA_016866645.1 Candidatus Woesearchaeota archaeon
TTTGTCGTGTTCGATAAAGTCGCGCATCCTGCAATGAGGATAAAAGAAATAACTAAGATAGCGGTTAGTTGGGTTTTCATCTTCTATAAAGAAGGTTTTAAATGTTTAAATATTACGCGACAAGTATGGCTGGCCTGCCAGGAGTGGCTTGCTTGGCTTTGTGCTCTTTGCTGTCTTCAGCTTTTATTACGACAAGTTTCGCTTTGAACTCTGACTCGATACGCTCCTTGAACTCTTCCAAGGTCTTCACTTCATCCGCCTGGGATGTTATTATCGTTGGTATCTTTGACGGGTCTTTCAGCAACGCTGGAACTGTCCGGCTTATCTCCTGCTCGTAGCCTTTTAATAAGCATTTCTTGATAAGCTCCCCGACGTTCCTTGTCTGGCTGAGCGCTTCTTGGACTTTCTTGAAGAAATCATACTTCCATTTCTCTGATACGAACAGCTCTATCTTGGAAGCCTGCTGTATTTTTGCCAGATCTAACACCCTTCTTATGTCGAGTATCGTGTTCTGCACCATGTCTTCCTCGGCTTCTGCCTTAGGGTCTATCTTTTTAGGGTCGTGGGCTGGCCATTCTCCTAGTGAGATGTAAGGCTTATGCCCTAGTTTTTCCCACATCTCTTCTGCCAGGTGAGGTGCGAACGGGCTTAATAGCTTCACAAGGGATTCTATGCTTTCTTTGCTGACCTCTTCTTCTGAGGATAAGTAGTCTGTGAAGCCCATTATGGATATCAGCGCGATGTTGAATTCGAAGTCGTTTATGTTCTTCGTGACATCCCTTATGGTCTTGTGTGTCTTGTTCTCCAGCCTCTTGTTAGGCTTTGAGGATATCTTTTTCTCTAGGAGACGGTATACTTTGTTCAGGAATCGGTAGCTGCCTTCCACCCCTTGGTCGCTCCACTCCACATCTTTCTCAGGCGAGGCTACGAACAATAGGAATACTCTTGCCGTGTCTATCCCATACTTTTCTGCTATCTCATCCTGTGTCACGACGTTGCCTCTGCTCTTGCTCATGACAAAACCATTTTTGTGCAGCATGCCCTGGTTGAAAAGCCTGGTGAACGGCTCGTCGAAGTTCACTAGCTTTAAGTCTTTCAGGGCCTTTATGAAAAACCTCGAGTATAATAGGTGCATCACAGCATGCTCTACGCCGCCGATGTACTGGTCTACTGCCATCCAGTATCTTATCTTCTCTGCATCGAATGGTTTCTTGTTTTCTTTCGGGCTGCAATATCTTAAGAAGTACCAGCTCGAATCCACGAAAGTGTCCATCGTGTCAGTCTCTCTTCTAGCATCAGATTTGCATTTTGGGCATTTCACGTTGACGAACTTATCCACTTTGGCTAACGGGTTGCCCTCACCTGTGAACCTGACATTTTCAGGCAGCTCAACTGGCAAGTCTTCTTCTGGAACAGGAACCATGCCGCATTTGTCGCAATAGATTATCGGTATGGGCGTGCCCCAGTATCTCTGCCTTGATATTAGCCAATCCCTCAGCTTGTACTGGACAGTACCTTCCCCCCAACCGTTTTTTTTCAGGTGTTTTGTTATCTCGCTTATCGCTTCCCTGTTGTTCATTCCGTCGAACTCGTCC
>VGLX01000254.1 GCA_016866645.1 Candidatus Woesearchaeota archaeon
TATAAGCCTTTTTATCGTCTCGCCTATCGTGTCAGCGTGAACCGTAGCGTACACTGAGTGTCCTGTATGCATAGCTTCGAATAATACTTGCGCTTGGTCTTTTTTTCTCATCTCTCCAAGGATTATCCTGTCAGGTCTCATCCTTAACGAGTTTACGAGAAGGTCAAGCATGCTTACCTCTCCTTTGCCTTCAGGATTAGGCTGCCTCGTTACTAATGGGCACCAGTAGAGGTGTTCAGAAAGCTGGAGCTCTCTCGTATCTTCTATTGATATTATTCTCTGATTAGGCGGGATGAACGGGAGTATAACATTCAGAAGTGAAGTCTTTCCGCTGCCTGTGCCTCCGCTTACTAAGATGTTCATCTCGTACTGTATAGCATGCCATATCAGTGCGAAGATTTCTGGAGTGCACGTGTTGCTTACTATGAAGTCTGTCACAGTCCATGGGTCTCTCGCGAATTTTCTTATTGTTATAGTGCTGCCTTTAGTTGATATCGGGTAGAGCACAGCATTAGCCCTGTCGCCTGTTACTAAGTGCGCGTCTAACAATGGGTTTAGTGTTGTTATCTGTCTGCCAATCCTTCTAGCTATGATGCTTGAATAGTTTTGTATTTGCTCTTCAGAGCTGATCATTATGCTTGTCTCCATCCACCCATATCTTTTATGGTAAACCCTTACGGGCTCTTTTGCTGAGTTGATGATTATCTCTTCTAACCCTGGATCGTTAAGCAAGAACTCTACTGAGCCAAGGCCTAACATCTCCTGCAATAAGATGCCTATTAAATAGGTTTGTGCGCTTTTTTCTAAATGGGGCAGCTTTAAGTTCAAGAATTGCGTCGCTCTTTCATTGAACTTGTGTTTTAGTAGATCTACAGAGTGGGGGTCTAGTATCTCTGACGTGCTAACTCTAACTTCACTTACTAAAACTCTTCTTATCTCGTCGAGTAAGGCTTTTGTCGCAGGTTCAAGGTCATGGATTATCAGCTCGTAGAATGGCAGCACTTTTTTGCCTTCTATTATCTTGACGGTAACTTCTATCTCGCCTGCTTTTACTTTATAGCTTTCAATTTCTTTTTGCATAGCTCAACCTCCCCGAATGCAGGGTGATTCACATCTATGAGATCGTGGTTTTCAAGTATCCTTGCCCATTCTTCTGCGAGCTGGCTGTCTATTTTGAATCCTTTTGCTACTTCGTTTAATGTTATCTTCTCTTTTTCTTCTATGAGCATGTAAAGCTTGTCTATTTCTGTCTCGTACTTATTAGACTTTTTGCTAATCTCTTTTTCTATCCCTTCTATGGTTTTCTTCTCTTCTTTCTCTTTTTCGATCATTTTTTGTTTGTAGCTTTTTAAGAATCTTATAACCGCAAAAGTTATTATGGCACCTGCGAGTGATGCGATGATTATCTGTAATTGCAGGGATGTTATGATGTTCTTAGTTTTGAGTACAACAAGGAGGGTTATAATGATTATTCCAAGGGCGATAGCTGCTTTAGATTTTTTTCCTAGCTTTCCTGATTGCGTTATTGGCTTCGCAGTGGTTGTTTCTTT
>VGLX01000255.1 GCA_016866645.1 Candidatus Woesearchaeota archaeon
AAGCGCTCGCGCACCTTGAGCCGCGAACAGAAGAAGCCCCCCAACGCGGGATGTGCTTGCTTCAGGCAACCGAACATGTCCGCAAATACGGCCTCGGTCTCCCACACGCATTCGGAGAGAAGGTGCCAGCGGAGCGAACCGTCGGATGATTTGGCCGCTATAAGCTTCTCACGCTCAAACCGCTCTGGCGATACTTCATCCTGCCCATAGTAATCAAGATGTTGGTAGATCAGTCCAATCTCGTCGATCTCTTGCGCACACTGCTGGGAGAGCGCCGCCAGCCGATCCAGATAGAGGTCGGCACAGACACGCTCTCTGACACCCAGTACATTGACAAAGAACGACTTCAACTCGGGGTAGAGCTTCTCCAGATAGAAGAACTTGTCACCCGCGCTGTCACTCGCATCCTCCCAGACGCACTCGCTGACGGAATGCCATGTTACGGTACCCGTCGCGTTACGTACTGCAATATATGGCGAAGATGAAAAGGCATCTTTCACCGAAGGGCCACGCGCCTCCAGTTGTTTGTAGATTTTCGCAAGAAGCCCAACATCCGCGTCTGCGCTGCCGCTATGTTGCCGTAGCTCGCCAATCAGCGTTGCCTCGGTAATCTCGTCCTTGATGCCAAGGTACTTGATTGCACCTGGTGGCAAGCCCCCCTCAAAGTAAGAGATGCGATCACCAAAAACTTCTTTAATTGATGATTTTGAAAGATAGGCGTCGGATGGTTTGCACAACCCTTTAGTTGTGGGTAGCCACGCATTGCTTCTTAACCATTCAGACACAGGTGACTTCTCACACCAATCACGCATCTGGCATTTGCCGGCGCTGGGATTGCTGCGCCAGTCCAAATAGTAACCAATGACAGCAAGATCATGCTTCTCAAGGTGCAAAAGGTCTATGCCCCACGAGTTTAGCCAACCGACTAACGCCCTTCCCGTCGCCTCCGTGAGCGGAGTGTTGACGGCGGGAAACACGCACGACTCGATGTGACCACTGGCATCATGCCGTTTTCTCTTCGCTTTGGCGGCATTAAGCGCGCTCAATTCCCACACCGTTCTGCATTCCTGTTTGTGATAAATAGCGAGCCTTTGCATTCTGGGGTAATCATGTGCATTGATCTTCTTGAACAGGCTTTTGCCGTATGGACCATAGTCATTGTGTAGGAATGTGAAATGGCTACGGTCGCGGGGATGTACCCAGATGTGCTGCCAGCCTGCCTCAGTGTTATATGTTTCAGGAACAACCAACCCCGATGGCCTTGACTTCTGGGCATCATGCACACGCATGATGCTTCCGTCTCCAAGCACGACAGGCAGGTCCTCCCAGTTGCTGATGCCTTGATCGGTACTCACGAGATATTCCGTAAGCTCAAAGACCTGCTCGCTTGTGAGTTGAGCCGCCCTGGCGCCCACGTCTCGTAAAATGTCGGACACATAGCGATCCAACCCAAAGTCTAGCCTAACACCAATCCTCTTTAGCAGTTGTCGCAGTTGATCTTGCTCTTCTTCAGGCAGCGCCTCAATCTGCTCAAGCAA
>VGLX01000256.1 GCA_016866645.1 Candidatus Woesearchaeota archaeon
TCCTAAATTCCCAAAGTTTTAGGCATTAGTATGTTAAAAATGTCTGCGATTTGTTTTTGTTGTTTGGTCATTTCTTGTGGTACGAGTTCGTTATCGTAGATTTTGCATTTGAGATTTCTCAGGGTTAGCATGGCTTCTTCTACTGTATGGTTTTGTCCAAGTTTCTTTTTAAGCAGGACAAATGTTGCAAGAGCGATGAATTGTAAGAATAGGAATCCTCGTAATGTTGATTCGTTGTGTACGCGAAGTGGTAGGATATTGAGGTCGTCTTTTGAAAAGCCGAATAGCATTTCGGCAGTTTGCCGAACATAATATGTTGGTACAACATCTTTCTTATCTATCTGAAAGGAAGACACGAGTATCATAATTCCTCTTGTTTTAAGAGCGTAAGACAATTCTTGTTCATCATGCTGTCCTTTCTCATCGATTATGTCGAGCAGGAATTTTTTTGTTTCGCGCCCTTTTCTTTCAGGATCAAGAACGATGTGCGCATAAGCTTTATGACCGAACAAGTCTACTGTCTTTTGTTTAATAAAAAGCCCTCGTTTACCGTACCGTACAGCGTGCGCAACTGATTCGATATCGTGAATCTCTTCTGCAATAAGTTGTTTATAGAGAATTCTTAGTGATGGAAGACGGGTTAAAAATTGAACTTTTTGCATGTAAAGTTCGTTGATGTTTTCTTCGGAAAAGAATCCTGCATCGAGATAAACAAAACTTTCGCTCACGCCATATCTTTTAAGTTCGTCAAGGGTATTGCTGATTGTGGAAACATCAAGAATGTTTCCAGGCAGTGCTCGAAAGAAAATCGGAATTGATGATTCTTTATCAACCACCAGCAGGAAACGAATTTGTTTATCAATCTCTTCGCCGCTCAGCCCCCAAGCGGAAAGAGGCATGTGTATTTGATTAGGAAGCGACGTGCCATCGATAATAATACCTTGCTTCTTCTTGCAGAATGACCGAATATAATTTGAGAAGAACTCTCTTTGAAGCCTCTCATCACCGATATAACCAAGAAAATCACTGATCCTTTGTGACGACAGTGAAGCATTTTTATAGACTATACGTGCGTAGTTGCCGCTCATCCAAGATTGCGCATATCGCATTGCAGAACCATGGCCTATCCTGTATGTCAATAAGGCGAGCAAAGTTTCCTCTTGATCCGAAAACACTTTTGAAATAAGTGACCTTATTTTTGAATCATCAATAAACTTATCGAGAACGTACGTGTCACCGAAATCAAGGATTAAGCTTTCAGGTCTTTTTCTAATCTTTCTCTCAAACAATTTTTTCTTCTTGTCAATAACTATCCCAAGATACTTAGTTTTCTGGTAAGGTTTTTGTTTCTTCTTATCCCAATATGTTTTGATCTCATACGCATATTCTTTTTTACCAAAAGTCTTGTAACGGATAAAACTCATAATGCCTATATAGGCATTAGCAATATAAAAATATTTCGATACCACAGAACACATATCCGTCGGAAACCAAAAGAAACAGAAAACTAATGCCTATTTCCAAGGGAATTTAGGAA
>VGLX01000257.1 GCA_016866645.1 Candidatus Woesearchaeota archaeon
TTTTCTCTCCAAGTAATCTTTAAAATGTGTCCAGCAGTAGCACTTATCCTCGTCTAAGTCATAAAAGGTGAGATAATTTCCGTCCAGTTTCTTATAAACATTCTTTAAGTCCTTCTTATTTAGGTCAATGATTATTGATTCTAGAAACTTCTCATCTTTTCTTACTTCTATAGTTCCGTAAAAGTTTCTTATCAGAAGCTTCGGTTCCTCGTATCGTACTTCTTTGCCTTGGAAGTCTAACCAGTCAATTGTTGGCCAACAGGATACTTGGCTATGGTCTGATTTTAAGGCTTTTCCGAATACTATCTTTATGCTCCCTGCGATGTCTCCGCAGATGTTACAGTAGCACTCGTATTCGTAAGGTGAAATCTTTCTTATTTTATTTTTTTCTTTCAAAAGGTTTTCAAGCTTGTTTTCCGAAGGCTTGTCCAAGAGGAATACTTGGGGGATCTTCATAGTGACCTTACCCACCCGCTTCTCTTATTGCTGTATACTAGCTGTTTAGATTTTACGGCTTCTGACTCTTCATGGTTCCAGAGGCGTATACCCTTCTTGCTTTTCTTTATCTCTTTGTAAAGCGTCTTGTTTACGTAAGCTGTTACCGGCTCTCCGGCAGGCCTTGAATATTCGTCTGGAACCTCGTTAGGCATTCTTTTCCAGTATTCTTTTTCAAAGGCTTGGAAATCCTGTTCTGTCAGGTGCAATGAGCAGCCGTCCGGCCTTACACCCCACCCTCGTTCTGACTCTTCCCAGCTCACGTATACTACCTCTTCTAGTTTTGTCTTGTTTGATTTCATCGTTTTGCCCTCCTTGTTTGTTTACCAATCATTAAATTCTGTCCTGTAGTCAGGGTCAGGGTAGCCTCTTTTGTTTCCATACTCTTTTTTCCATTTGCCCTGGTTCTCCTGCAAGTAATCCCAGTTGTACATATGCCCTGGTCTCTCAGCAACTTCCACGAAATACGTTTTTTTACCAGCGCTGATGCCTTCTTCTATGCTTACTATCTTGCAAAGCCCGCCTTGGAAGTCGTCTCTGCCATGACCGAGGTATAATGATGTTGGTATGTACACATCTTTTCCTATCTTAGGCAGCGATAGCTTTTCTTCTAGGCTCGTTTTTTTGTTTTCCATTTTCAATACCTCCCGAATATTTTTAGATAATTGTCTATTGATTCTTTCAGCTTATAGCCCATCACAGGGCAGACCTGCATCGCTAATGGGATGTAGAACTCTTCGCAGTCGTCAATCTTCCTTTTGATCCCTATCTCAGATAAGTGCCTCATCAGGTAAGGGTTTTGGACGTTGTGAAGCGTGTCCGCTATTTTTATGATTTTCGTTATAAGGTCAGAGCTTTTTATCCTGAGCTTGTATTCTTCCCGGTCAACGTTCCTCGTTAAGAGATAGACCCTGTTGGCAACGTCTTTGCCGAACTCTTTTTCTAAATCTTCGTATTTCGTGTCTGTGTCTTCTAATATGTCATGGACCCAAGCGATAGAGAGGACCGTG